>MAIU01000005.1 GCA_003344655.1 Candidatus Korarchaeota archaeon NZ13-K | reverse complement strand
CACTATGGCCCTCAGCTCCCCCCTCTTGAGCTTCCCCTCCACATCCCCCCTGACCTGCCTCGAGAGGGAGCTGTGATGGGCGGCTATGATCTCGTCCATCTCCTCTACCGAGTTCTCAAGAATCTTCTTTAGGTGGAAGACCACCCTTTCAGTGCCGCTCCTAGTGTTCGTGAATATGAGGGTGGTCCTGTGCTCCCTGATCAGATCCGATATTATCTTATACATCTCGGAGGATACGACATCGCTGGGTGTGTTGACGAGATCCTCGACAGGGGACAGCATCGCCAGATCCAGTCCCTTGGCCCAACTGGTCTCGACTATCAGGCAGTCCCTGGGCTCCCCGTTCCTGTATCCAACCAGGAACTTTGCGACCTCCTCCAGCGGATTTATCGTAGCGGACAACCCTATCCTCACGAAGTCCCTCCCCGTCAGGTGGCTCAGCCTCTCCAAGGAGAGGGAGAGGTGGCTCCCCCTCTTGTTCTCCACCAGGCTGTGTATCTCATCAACGATTACCCATCTGACTGTCCTCAGCTTCTCTCGGAACTTGGGGGCCGTGAGGATTATTGCTAGAGTCTCAGGGGTCGTTATCAGTATGTGGGGCGGTTTCCTAAGCTGCTTGGATTTTTCGGACGCTGTCGTATCTCCGGTCCTGACTGAGTGCCTCACCTCGGGGAGATCTGGATTTCTCTCCCTTATCTCCCTGAGCGGGACCTCCAGGTTCCTGTATATGTCGTTGTTGAGCGCCCTGAGCGGGGATACATATATGGCGTAAACCGAATCCTGGAGCTCCCCCCTCTCCCCCATGCTGAAGAGCTCGCTTATTATTGAGAGGAATGCCGTCAATGTTTTACCGGTTCCCGTGGGGCTGGATATGAGGACGTTCCTCCCCTCATGTATTGGAACTATCGCCAGCCTCTGAGGGGGGCTCAAGTCCGTGAAGTTCGAATCGAACCACTCCGCCACCGCCGGATGGAGCACGGCCATCACTTCCTCCTTGCTGTACTCCCTGAGAGTCCTCGCGAGCATCGCATTCCCCCGCAGGGCAGGTCAACGGGACGCCGTATTAAAACTGCCTGAGGGATCGGACGCGATAAAGGGGACTGATTTTCACGAAGCTATCCCTAATGGTGTTTTATGACATCATTTAAGCTCATGAATCGGGGGTGGAGGGATCATTATTAAGTGGTGATGCCCCACCCAGTGATGCCGGCAAGGAGATTGGAGCTCGTCGACCCGGACCTCTGCGTGGGCTGCATGTCATGCATGTTCGCTTGCTCGAGGAGGTTCGGTGACTCCGGCCTCAACTACTCTGCCATTCATGTGAGGAGCGTTGGAGGGGTTGAGAGGGGATTCACCGTGATCGTCTGCAGGGCCTGCGATGACCCCTCATGCGCCAAGGTCTGTCCGACCTCCGCCCTCAGGATGAGGAGAGGGGGCGGTGTCACGCTGGATGCCAAGCTGTGCATAGGCTGCGGCTACTGCGTTCGAGCCTGCCCCTTCGGGGCTATCTTCTGGGACGGGGTCAATGATAAGCCTATAATATGCACTCACTGCGGCTACTGCGTTGATTTCTGCCCTTACGGCGTCCTGAGGGTGATGTGATGCCCCTGGTGGATGAGCAGCTGGCCAGGGTGCTCCGAGTGGATCTCACGAACAAGAGGTACAGGGTCGAGAGGAGGGATGACCTCTTCTCGAGGTACTTGGGAGGGACGGGGGTTGCCGTCCAGCTGCTGAAGGAGAACCTAAACCCTAGGGTCGATCCCCTGTCCCCTGATAACGTGGTAGTGATGGCGGTCGGCGTCCTCACCGGGGTCTATCCGGCGGCCTCCAAGCTGGTGGCCATGTTCAAGTCACCGCTCACCGGCAACCTGGGGGAGTCCCATGCTGGGGGAAGAGCCGCCCTGGCCCTGAGGATGTCCGGCTTCGGGGCTCTGGTGTTAGAGGGATCCAGCGAGACACCCATCTACCTCTCCGTGCACGACGGGAGGGTGGAGTTCAAGGACGCAAGTGCCCTCTGGGGCGTTAGGAGCTCCCTCACCATAGGCAAGGTACTCAGGGAGAGGGAGCCCTGGCCGGGCCTCAGGAGCATAATGAGGATAGGCAGGGCCGGGGAGAGGCTGGTCAGGTACGCCTCGGTCATCCTTGAGACTTACAGGCACTTCGGCAGGCTGGGGCTCGGGGCGGTTTGGGGATCTAAGAGGCTCAAGGCGCTGGTTATAGGCGGGAGAAGGGCCGTTCCAGTCGCTGACGTGAGAGGTTACAGGGAGATATACAAGCAGATCTTCGAGGAGTGTCTCAGGAGCCCCTCAACCAGGAAGTACCACGAGCTGGGGACTGCGGAGAACGTGATGCCCCTCAATGAGATCGGAGGCCTGCCGACCAGGAACCTGAGGTCCGCCAGGTTCGAGGGGGCCGAGCTCATAAGCGGGGAGAGGTTCGCTAAGGAGAGCCTCGCTAGGAGGATAGCCTGCGCTCACTGCCCAATAGCGTGCGTGCACATAGCTTCCATAAGGGAGATCTACCCAGGGGAGAAGTACTTCTACGTCACTAGGTACATAAGCTACGATTACGAGCCAATCTATGCCCTAGGTAGCATGCTGGGGGTCAGCGAGATTGAGGGCATTCTTAAGCTGATAGAGCAGACGGACATCCTCGGATTGGATGCCATAAGCTCCGGAGTCGCGCTTGCCTGGGCCACGGAGGCCTTCGAGAGGGGGGTCATAAGCGAGAGGGAGACCATTGTAAGGCCGGAGTGGGGAGACTGGAGGACTTACCTCAAGATGCTGGAGCTCATAGTGGATCAGCCTAATGATTTCTATGGGGTGCTTGCTGAGGGCACTGAAAGGGCCTCTGAGAGGTATGGCTGCCAGGATTGCGCGCTCACATTCGGTGGCAATGAGATGCCGGGCTATCACACTGGGCCGGCGTCTCACATAGGTTACCTGATAGGCCTGAGGCACAGCCACCTGGATAATGCGGGTTACTCCCTTGATCAGAGATATCTGGGCAAGTCTTATCCGGATCCGGATGCGCTCGTCGATGAGTTGGTGGAGGAGGAGTCCTGGAGGCAGGTCCTGACATCCCTAGTCATCTGCCTGTTCGCCAGGGGTGTCTACAAACCTGAGATGATCTCAAGGGCCCTGAAACCGCTCGGGATCGAGATTGATGAGGAGGACCTCAGGGCCCTCGGAAGGGAGATATACAGGGAGAAGCTCGATCTCAAGATCAGGATGGGGTTCGATCCGAGCAGGCTCAGGGTCCCAAGGAGGATCTTCGAGACCCCTTCTCCCCAAGGCAGGATAGATGAGGGCTACGTGATGAGGGCCCTAGATAGGTACAGGAGGATCGCCGTTCCGCCCCACTGATATCATCTCGAAGCTACCATCGGGCCTGTGAAGGAAGAGCAAGGCCCTCGGGAACATCCTCCTGACCTCCAGCAGGGTCTCCAGATCGTCATCATGATACTCAACCACCTCACAATTCAGCCTCCTGAGTATGGACGGTTTAAGCTCCCTATCCCTCTCGAAGTTCCCGTCCGGTCTCATGAGCAGCTCATCGTAGGGCACACCAGCTTGGATCAGCTGGAGCTCCGTGTCCCTCCTGAGGCTCTCATACCTTCCCGTTATCAGAACCACCCTCAGTCCCCTCCTCTTCGCCTCGAGCACCATCTCCAGACTCCTGCCTATGGGTATATCTAGGTGAAGGAGCGTCGGGTCGAGGAACCTCCTCCAGAACTCCCTCTGCTCACTCGGGGTGAGCTCCCTGGGTGATGAGACTCCGAACCCCGATATCGCCACCTTGAACCTGGCCCTGACATCGAAGAGTGTGTTATCGATGTCGAAAACCGCGCAACCCATCAGATCAGCCTCGTCGCCATCCTTATCGTGCCCAGCGGACCGAGGTTCTCCACGCCCACATCCTTGTCCGCCACTATCACCCTGAACTCGTCCAGATCGACCTTCCTGAGGATGGGTGAGAGCAGATCCCTCCTGCTCACGCTGAGCAGGTCCGTGCCAGGGGCCAGGGGCGATATCGCCGGGATCACCAGGAGCCTGGCCCCCATGTACTCCCCATCCAGGAACACCTTGAACTTCTGGGAGGCGCCTATCTCATCCCTCAACGTTATAGCGGGATGCTCGTGTCCCATCACTATCAGCTCGATGTCCTCGGGTATCATCGGCTCGATGTGACCGTGAATCACCAGCAAGTCCCCCAGCTTGAGGCACGGATCCCTCACATCTATCCCCTCCCTCCTGAGTATCGGGATCAGGAAGTTGTCATGATTCCCCCTCACAACCTCTATTTTAACCCCTAAGCCCTTGAGTGTGCTTATCAGATCCAAGACTTCCCTCCACTCCTGACTCAGGGCCCCGCTGAACTCGTGCTTCACGTCCCCGCCCAGCACTACCACATCAGGTCCTCGCCCCTCAACGTAGCTCACTATCTCCCTCTTCACCCAGCTGTACTGCTCGTAGGGCAGCTCGACGCCCCTCTCCCTGAGAGCATCCTCGTATCCCAGGTGAAGGTCCGCGACCACCAGAGCGCCGTTTATCATGACCCCGTAGGGGAACACCTCCACATCCGGATCCATCCCTCATAGGGACAAGGTATCGATATAAAGTTCGCCGGATTCAGCTCCCGGTATCTCAACGCATTCAGAACCCTGACGGCAGCCTTAAAAGCCAGCTCAACGTACTCCTCTGCCCGAGGGACGCTGGCTCATCGCTACAACAATTCTGGTCCCGAGATGCCGAATTCGACTGCTTGGAGGAGCTCCGGAGATCGATGAGCTACTGGCTATCTGATTGAACATGGAACCCTCAGGGTATTGATCAGCACGATGACCGCTCAGCTTCACCTCTCCTCGGGGACCCTCTCGTTATTAGAGGGCCTCCAAGGGCACAGGATCGCATATTTTAGCTGAATCAACGCAATAACCTGAGGATCCCTTCGTCGGGCTTGCCGGAACCCTGCCCGAGAGCCCGGGTTTCATCCAGCTCACCAAGGCGCCCATCCTGAGGCTCATGACTGATCCTCGACCCAACTAGTTTTATTAATGAAGCTATTCCGAGGGGTCGAGAGGTGGATGGGATAGAGGAGCATGAGGCACTTCCCCTACACTCCTAGGAGACATCAGGAGGAGGTCATGGAGGCCGTGAGGAGGGCCGCCGAGGAGGGGAAGCACTTCTGCCTCCAAGCGCCCACTGGCTTCGGTAAGACGCCTGTTGTTCTCTCAGCGCTGCTGGACGCGGCTGAGGAAGGGGGCAGGATAATATGGGCCGTAAGAACCGGAAATGAGACAGATAGGCCAATAGAGGAACTAAAGGTGATAAGTAGGAGGAAGAGTGTTTTTGGAATTTCTTTCAGGGGAAAAAGGGACATGTGCCTCCTTGCCAGGAGGATGGGGATAAGCAGCAACGAGGGTGTGAGCAATCTGTGCAGGCTCAGGAAGGAGAGCTGCCCATATCTCAGGAATCTGAGGAGAATTGGGGACTTTTACTTTGAGAACCCTCTATCCTTCTCCGAAATACTTGAGATAGCCTCCGAATCTGGTGTTTGCCCTTACTTCCTTCAGATATCGATGCTCGACAGGGCCAGGGTCATCTCGCTCAGCTACAACTACGTGCTCTCCCCCCTGGGCTGGGCCATAAGGCACAAGATAAAGTTCAGGGAATCATTCTTGGTCGTTGACGAGGCCCATAACATAGATAGGGTGGCGAAGGAACTCAACAGCAAGTCAATAAGCTTGACGAGCGTGGAGAGAGCGTTGAGGGAGGATGAGAAATATGATCCCAGGGACTCCCTGGGTTTGAAGGGGAAGATAGCCTCTCTCAGGGACTTCATGGTCAACGTGGCCAAGGAGGAGGACGGAACTTTCGATCTGGGGGAGATGCTCTCCCTGACGGGATTCGAGCCCGAGGACCTGAGGAAGCTCCACGAACTCATAGATGCGATTTATTCTGACCAAGTGAAGAGGGGGAGGGAGCCGAGATCCCACCTCAACTCCCTGACGGAGTTCCTAGTCACTGCCCTGGAGAAGGCCGGGGAGGACGGCGTGGCCTACCTCTACTCCAAGGAGGACGGGATAAGCCTGGAGGTCTGGGACATGAGAGCCAGGGAGATCCTCTCGTCAATATGGAGCGACTTCAGGTCGGTCGTATTCATGTCCGGGACTCTGGAGCCGATGGATGCATTCGCGGAGACGGTAGGTATCAAGGAGTTCTCCGGGATGAGCGTCCCCTCCATAGCCGATCCCGAGAGGGTGGCCACGGTCATAGTGAAGGGGGTGAGCACCAAGGGGGAGGAGCTATCTGATGAGATGATCAGGAGGTACTTGAGGGTCGTTCGATCCTTCCTGGAGCTCCCCGGCAATCTGGCCATATTCACCGCAAGCTACAGGGTCCAGGAGGAGGTCATAGGTGGTATAAGGGATCTAGCCGCCGAGTGCGGCAGGAGGTTGTTCATCGAGGAGAGGAGCATGAGCGGTGATGAGGCCAGTAACATGCTGAGGGAGTTCAAGCTCCTTCCAAAGACGGGGAAGGAGGGTCTCCTCGTGGCTCCGGCAGGTGGGAGGTTCGCTGAGGGCGCCGACTTCCCCGGGGAGGAGCTGGAGGGCGTGATGCTCCTGGGCATACCCTTCGATAGGCTGACGACGAAGACGAGGATACAGATAGAGTACAGCGAGAGGGTCCACGGGAGGAGGAGGGGGAGGTACCTAACCTACGTGGTCCCAGCGCTGAGGAGGGCATCCCAGGCCCTGGGAAGGGCCATAAGATCTGAGGAGGACGAGGCCTCCTTCCTTCTGGCCGATGAGAGGTTCCTCAGGAGGAGCTACTTCTCCCTGCTCCCCGACTTCGTTAGGTGGAACGCGAGGGTGGTGAGGTGGGACGCCAGGGGCTAGGGAGACTCGAGGTATAAGTTCATGCTGTGGGGAGTTTGCCAGCGACCATCCCGGCATCATGGCACTCACCCGGTGAGCTCCACCCTGGCCCTCTGATTGGTTATCCTGCTCCTCATAACCCTCCCCAGGGAGGACCAGTGCTCAGCGACCTCCCCGCAGTCCCTGCAAACCGCGGCCACGGCTGGCCCAGTTCCGGAGAGCCCCGCCCCGAGAGCTCCGAGCTCTATGGCCTTCAGAGCCGGTTCCGCATCGAATCCGAGGAGCTCGCTGTATATCAGACCATTGAGCGTCATGACCTCCCAGAGCCTCTTGGGGAGGAGCTCCATCAGTGAGCCCACCACAGAGGAGTACCTGGAAATCCTCCTCGCGTCAATCGATGAAGTTGGCCTGGCCGATTCCTTCGAGGGCAGGAGTATCGCTACCTCCAGCTCCGGAAGGGGGATCCTCAGCAGCAACTCGTCCCTCATGTTGTCCGTGATCACGAGTCCCCCGAGCATGGACGCCGCAGCATCATCCATGGCTCCCGTTACCGTAACGCCGGCCCTTCTTGCTGCCCTCACCGAGAGCCTCACGGCATCTATAAGCCTTACTTTTTCCCCATAAGCGCTTATAACAGCTAATACCGCTGCGTTGGCTACGGCGCTGCTGCTCTTCAGTCCCCACCCAGCCGGTATCTCCGAGACCACCTCCAATTTTATCCCCTCCCCTCCGACGAATCTGAGACCCTCCTTAGCTGCCTCGACCACCAAGGGATCATCTGGTATCACGGAGAGATCACTCGACACCTCCGCCCTCGCCATGACGTTCATCTCGATACCCACGGCGGACCCCTTCCAAGATGCTATCGCGTTGACCACCGTTATGGCGCCGTTAACCCTCACCACCGCCAATCCCGACACCCAGGAACCTCAGGGCCGCCTCCTCCATCAGGCCCTCGTCAGGGTCGACATTGAACCATATCCTCTCGGACATCGCCGCTTGTCTCACCAGCATCTTCAACCCCCCAATGGCCCTGCATCCTCTCTCCCTTGCCTCCCTCACTAGCTGTGTCTCCACGGGATTGTAGACCAGATCCAGCACAGC
The DNA here is from genome assembly GCA_003344655.1 of Candidatus Korarchaeota archaeon NZ13-K. Taxonomy (NCBI): domain Archaea; kingdom Thermoproteati; phylum Thermoproteota; species Candidatus Korarchaeota archaeon NZ13-K. The sequence continues at coordinate 32,028 of MAIU01000005.1, read as the reverse complement.
GGTTCCGCTCCTGAGCCCGCTGAGGTCCAAGGGGGGCTCCCCTCCCCCTGTCCCCAGAGGGGTCGCGTTGACCAACAGATCGGCCTCGGCCAGGCGTCTGTTCCTCTCCTCCCACGGGATGGGGATGCAATCCAGACCCAGCCTGAGGCAGAGGTCGGAGAGGGCACTCGCCCTATTGACGTTCCTGGATGCTATTAACACCCTATCGAATGATCCCTGGAGTGCTGCAAGGACCGCTCTGGCCGCTCCCCCTGCCCCCAACAGCAGAGCGCAATCTCCAGTGGCTTCCAAGAGCTCCAGACTGTACTTCACGCCGTCCACATCCGTGTTGAAGCCCATGACCTCCTCCCCGAACTTGACGACGTTCACAGCCCCTATTAGCTCCGCCCTCTCATCCAAGAGATCGAGGAGCATCACCACCTCCTCCTTGTATGGCACCGTTATATTGCAGCCGAGGGCACCTAGCTCCCTCAGGCCCTCCAGGGCTGGCTTCAGCCTGATGACGTCGAAGGCCAGGTAGACCGCGTTTATCCCCAGCTTCCTGAATGAGGCGTTGTGCATCGCTGGGGATGCCGAGTGAGCAACCGGATGTCCGAGCAGGCAGGTGAGTCTGGTGCTGGCATCCGGAAGCGCCGACACGCTTAAAGCACACCAAGGGGGGACTTAAGCTTTAGGTGCGGTGGGCGGTACAGTCGAGGAAGGCCGGGAGGTGATGCTCTGAGGACATCTCACGTGGGGAGCTACCCGCTCGAGCACTCGCTGGAGAACATGATCAGGGCCTACTCGGACACCGTGAGCATCGGCATATCGGTCCCCCCAATACCACAGCTGAGGAGCTTCACCGACATATACCTGGAGCCATTGGTCAGGGATGGGAGTCTCAGGAGGATCGGAGAGGGAAAATATGTCCCAATAACTTTGGGGGAGCCTTCCATAGATTTAGGGGAGATTGAGGACTTCCTAGAACACTCGGGAGCTGATCCCAAGAGATTGAGGTTCGCGATAGCCGGTCCTCTGACTTTAGCCAGCAGGGTTGAGGAGGGTGGAGGGGGGCTCCAGGGCTCCATGCTGTCCAAGAAGGATGCTGTCTTCTCTTTCTTCGTCCCCTACGTCAAGCGGGTGGTGGATTGGGCGTCCTCGAGGGGCATAGGGTACGTCTTCCTAGACGAGCCGGTCTTGGGGTTGATGGTCGGGAGGAGGATCCTGTTCGGCTACACGGAGAGGGAGATCCTAGAGATATATGAGGAGCTGTTGGAAGGTCTCGATCAAGAGGCTGGTCTGCACGTCTGCGGCAGGATTCCACCTCTGCTGGCGGAGATCCTCATGAGGGCTCCCGTGAGGTACCTGAGCCTCGAGTTCCACGACACCGCGGAGAACATGGGGGTCTTCACGAGGGACCGACTGGAGGAATCTGGGAAGGTGATCTCGCCGGGCGTGGTGAGCGCGAGGAGCGCAGAGGTCGAGTCTCGGGAAGAAGTGAGCTCTCTGCTCAGAAGCTTGATTGAGAGGTTCGGTAGGGATTCCATAGATCTTGTGAGCGCTGACTGCGGTTTCGGGGGTCTCAAGGGGAGGGATGATGCCTACAACATCTCCCTCAGGAAGTTGAGGGTGATAAGCGAGGTGGTCTCGTCCCTGGATGAACGGGATATGAGGGACGAGGATCTGCTCAGCTAGGTGACGCGCTGGGAGAGCATGCTCTTGGGGAAGGACCTGGTGAACTCGACCGCATCATCGCTCAGCCCTGAGTATATCCTCCACAGGGCTATGAAGTCCTCCATAATCTTCTCAACGTCCCTGGCATCATCCATTATGATCACGTACTCGATGCCCCCGTAGAGGTCGGACTCCGTGAGGTCAGCCGATCCGATCACGGCCTGCCTACCGTCTATTATGTAGAGCCGCAACTGAAGTTCTCCCGCTCCCTGCTTCAATATCAGGTAGTCCAGCTGGGGACGGACTGCCCCTTCCTTACCCCCCTCGGATTCCCTGTTAGTTTTCAGGGCCTTCCTCAGTATGTTAGCGCTCTCCTCATTCCTGCTGCTCTCGGTGATCACCTTGACGTCCACTCCCTCCTTAGCAAGTTCAACCAGTTTCTGGGCGAAGTTGGGTGATATCCTAGGGCTGCACATCCAGATGGATCTGCTGGCGCTGAATATCATCAGCTCCAAGAACGCCCCCAGGTTCCTGCCCACGTACGACCTCATACCGCTGGACCTATCGAGTCTTATTAATAAAGCGTGATTATGACCTCTCAACTCCGCGGGTCGAACCATGAAAGATTATTCGGTCTCAAGGTCCTTTCTCCATCACCGGATGGCTTAAGGGTTCGTGGAATGACCTTGGGATCCGGCTGATCCCTCAAGGACCGGGCTGCGAGGGTGCATTGGGCCTCACCTCGGGCATCATGCTAAGACCTCCGCCATCCCTCCAGCGGAATTCCCAAAGCTCAGGGGACTCTGAGGGGAGGCATGTATCATGGATCCCTCGAGGGAGGCCCCTCAGGACCTATCTGAGGATAATCCCTTATGGGATCTCGGCTCGAAAAGGAAAGGTTTAACAGCGGTTCTGCTGCGAGGGGGAGGTGGTCGCATAAGCCCGAGGATCAAAGTGCTTCCGCTGGGTAGGGAGCTCCCGGCGAGGGAGGGTGATGCTTTAGGGGATGTGCTCAGCAGGGAGCTGGGATTCGAGCTTCCCTGTGGTGGCGCCGGTTTCTGCGGGGGATGCTCCGTTCGGATCATTGAGGGCAGCGTCTCCGAACCCTCGCCGGAGGAGGTGATCTCGGGCGTCCTCGATAGGGGGATGAGGCTAGCCTGCAGGACCAGGATCGAGGGAGACATGGTGATAGAGCTGCCCGAGCTGAGGCCCATCGCTGTGGTCTCCGGAATGATGCCCAAGATAAGGCCGGATCCCACGGTCAATTACCTCGGGGGAGGATCAGCGCAGCTGGGCCTCGCGATCGACCTCGGCACGACGAATATAGCTGGAGCGCTCCTGGACCTGAGCACCGGTGAGACCCTGTCAGAGGGATTCGTGAGGAATCCTCAGGTCTCGATGGGGGCGGACATAATCACGAGGCTCGAGAGGGCGCTCCGGGGCGGGGGTGAGGAGCTGAGGAGACTCGCCATGAAGGGGATATCCGATCTCATCCAAAAGCTCTCAATTCAGGGGGAGATATCCTCCATCCTGATCGTCGGAAATTCCGTGATGCAGGCCCTCCTACTGGGACTGAGCGTGGAGGGTCTATCCAGGGCCCCGTTCGATCCCCCCCTGAGGGAGTGGCTCATATGCCCGGCTGAGGAACTCGGCTTCCGATGGCCTAGGGCCCTAGCGATAATTCCTCCCTCGATAGGGGGCTTCGCTGGCTCTGACGCGCTCGCTGACGTCATCACCACGAGACTCCTGGGGATCAGGAGACCCTACCTCATCTTAGACCTCGGGACGAACGCCCAGGTCATTTTGGACACAGGCAGCTCCGTACTGGTCGCCACTGCACCCGCTGGCTCAGCCTTCGAGACGAGCGTGTTCTCGGGGATGGGGGGTCTTGAGGGGGCCGTTCTGGAGGCCAGGCTCGGGGATGAGGGATGGAGCCTGAGATCCTCTGGCAGAATCCTCGGCATGGCTGGATCCGGCCTCATATCCGCTGTAGCGGAGATGTTGAGGAGCGGAATCATAGATGAGAGTGGAAGGATGAGGAAGGATTTGGGTGGCCGCGTCACCTTGCTAGAGGATCCTAAGATAGAGATCTCCCAGAGAGACGTGAGAGAGATCCAGAAAGGTGTTGCATCCATATACGCCGCCTGGAGGATTCTCGTCGAGGAGGCCCGCGTGATGCCGGCCGCTGTGGTGGTGGCCGGAACTTTCGGGACCTTCGTGAGTTACAGGGATGCCCTGGACATAGGGCTCATACCACCTGTGCCCGAGGATGGCTTCATCTCAATAGGAAATGCCGCTTTATCCGGCGCCAAGTCCATGCTACTGAGCAGGGAGGCCTTCGAGCTGGCTCGCTCGCTCCTCGACGACATGATCCACGTGGATTTGACCGGAAAGCATCACTTTCCGGACATCTTTCTGGAGGGGCTCGCGCTGAGGAGGCGTCAGCCCCTCTCACAGCTGAGGGATCGCCTCAAATGAATCCTGTCGCACCCAGGATCGCGAGATGAAAACCTCCATGGGGAAAACTTCGAAGTCCTAGCTAACGCCCATGCATCACCGGGGAGTGTGATCCTCTCCGTACTCACCCGTTAAATTGAGCCCATCCCATGCGGTCGTGATGCAGCCGGGAAAGGAGCTCATGGTGCTGGCTGACTCCTCACCGGATTCCGTCATAGAGAGAGCAGCGAAGATGGGGATAAGGGTAGCAACAATCGAAAGAGCGTCCGATGACAGGCTAAAGAGCCTCGTCGATCCTTCAATGATAGTTCGCGTGAGCGAGTGGCCGTCCAGAGGGGACCTGACCCTGTTCAGGGTGAGGGGACCTGAGGACATAGACACCTTGAGGAGGGAGCTTCACGATTCCGATGTCCTGATAGACGGTGAGAGCTGGAAGATAATCCCCCTTGAGAACATAATAGCCAGTATGGGAGGTGAGAGGATCTATGCTATTGCGAATAGCCTGGAGGAGGCTAGGTCACTCCTAGGAGTCCTTGAGGTAGGGGTGAAAGGGGTTATCGTCCCGATCAGGGATTCATCTCAATTGGAAGCCCTCATCAGACTATCGGAAGAGACCAGTCCCCTCTCTCTGAGGCCGGCCAGGGTGACCGAGGTCAAGCAGGTTGGGATGGGCGACAGGGTTTGCGTAGACACCACATCGATACTCTCTAAGGGGGAGGGAATGCTCGTGGGAGGCTCGGCATCCTTCCTCTTCCTGATACACAGTGAGAACATAGAATCCCCCTTCACCGCACCAAGGGAGTTCAGGGTCAATGCCGGGGCCGTCTCGAACTACACCTTAGCCCCGGGTGGGAGGACTCTCTACCTCTCCGAGGTGAGATCCGGTAGCGAGATTCTGGCGGTCTCGAGGGAGGGAAGGAGGAGGGCAGTCAGCGTTGGCAGGGCTAAGATCGAGAGGAGACCCCTGGCCCTCGTGAGGGCGACCAGCGATGGTGAGGAGGGATGGGTCGTGCTTCAATTGGCTGAGACAATACCGCTGGTGAGCCCGGATGGTTCCACGATATCGGTCACGGAGCTCAAGCCCGGGGACAGCGTGCTGGTTTACATCGCCCCTAAAAAAGCCAGGCACTTCGGAATGGCGGTGGATGAGTTCATAGAGGAGAGGTAGGCTCACTCCACCTCTATCCCGAATCTAGGGGCTATTGATCCCAGGAAGTAGTCTATGGCGAAGAGTATCGAATCGAACCTTGAGGAGAAGGCCTCCTTGTTCAGTCCAGCCACAGGTATTGTCGTGCTGGCTCCCAGATTACCGTCATCATCCAGGTGATACCTCACCTCCGCCAGCGCGTAGTGAGCGTTGAGGAGCGTCTTGTAGAACTCTATGTCATCCCTCAACTTCTCCCTGTCAAGTATGCTCGTGGTTATGGTCACCCAGTCATCGCTCACCAGCACTGCCACCATGTAGCTGCCCTCGCCTATCCTCCAGAGGGAGGCGAAGTAGCCCTCGCCCCTCTGGTACTTGACCCCCATCTCGGACAGGTACCTTTCCACCTCATCCATCAGCTCGGCCGACAAACGAACACCTAGTCACCGGGGGTAAATCTCAATAAAAAGGTCATGCCCGATGGACCTAATGAGGCTGATGGTTGCGGTGGGTTCGACCAACCCGGTCAAGGTGGAGGCGGTGAGGAGGGCATTCTCCAAGTTCTGGGAGGTCGAGGTCAGGGGAGTCGAGGTGGAGAGCGGAGTGCCCGCGGAGCCCTTCGGCGCCGCAGCTGTAGAGGGAGCTAGGAACAGGGCTAGGAAGGCCTTGAGCATCCTAAATGCCGACTTCGGCGTCGGCATAGAGGGAGGGATCTTTCACCTCCACGGCAGGTATTACTGCGCTGGTTTCGTTTGGGTTGAGAGGAGGGATGGAGTCTACGGCACTGGGACCAGCGGCTGGTTCGAATGCCCCAGCAGGTTCATTCCTGAGCTCTTAACAGGGACCGAGCTGGGTGACCTCATGGCCAAGCTCAGCGGAAGGGCCAGCATAAAGAGGGAGGAGGGGGCCATAGGGTTCTTCACCAGGGGGGTCGTAAACAGGGTCGACCTGTACACTCACGGCGTCCTAATGGCTTTGGCCAAGTTCTCAGCTGCGGAGAGGTGGCCGGGGTGATCCCTTGCTCCTGCTAGCCATCATGGGCAGTAGGAGGGAGGCCCTTCTGAGACCCCTGGTGAGGGCCTTGGCCAGCAGGGGGTACAGGGTCGCCACGGTCTCCCAGGTGAGGAGGCTCGGGGTTCCCGAGGAGTTGAGGGAGCATGCCGATGCTGGAGCTGGCATAAGGATCGCCTGCTCCAGGGACAAGGTGCTCATATCATCCAACTTCCCGCTAAGGGATCTGGACGACTTCGTCAAAGTCGTATCTCACCTGGCCCCCGTGGAGCCGGATGCTATCTTGTTCATGGGGTTTGAGGAGGAGCTCGCCGGGGAGGGCAGGCTTATGAAGGTAGTCGTCACATTCAGCCCATCAGAAGCGAGGGGTCTCATGGAGAAGCTATCACCTCCCGTCATAGGCGCTTACTCCGAGAGGGGAACACTGGAGGGCGGATTCCCGAGCATAGACTCCCTGGTGAGGGCGATCATGGAGGAGGGAATCAGGAGGAGGTTGCTGCAGCCATCCCCAGCCAGGCTCGGAGGGGAAGGATAAGCTTAATACCTGGGCCACGCTGATGCCGCGATAAATATGCTCACACTCAACCTGGAGGTCACTGAGGTTAGGAAGACCCAATCGGGGATAGTGCTATCCTTAAGCAGGCCCAGCGGCATCGAGGAGATCCCCACTCCTGAGAGCGAGGAGGAAGCCATGATGTTCCAGGTCATGAGGGCCATGGAGAAGTACATGAGGCTCCCCATCCCCATCTCCCAGCCATCCCTGCCCACCCTGACCATGGTGTTGAGCGAGGATGAGTACGAGAGGATAGGTAGACCCACCGTGGGGGACAGCCTCAAGGTGGTGATATCCAAGGAGGCCGAGAGGTTCAGGGTCGGGGTGGACTATTGACCAAATTTTTATTAGCCTCCCTTCGCTGCCTCACGTGATGTCGCTGGATGAGGCCATAACGGTCAGCAAGAGGGGGAAGAGGGAGCTGAGGACCCTCGTCTCCAGGGGGAGGTTCGCCCTGATAGAGTACAGGGACCCCGTCACCAGGGAGAGGACGGAGGATAAGTACAAGCTCCTGCTACTTCACGAGGATGGCAGGGTTCAGGAGTTCTTCGTCATACCGACCAAGACCTCGGGAAGGAGCATGCTGGTGGAGCCCAAGGAGAAGAAGGGGAAGGAGTTGAAGGTGTGGAATCCAACTACCGGGGAGATCGAGGACATCTTCCCGTCGAAGTGATTCCATAAAAATAATATATTTCAGACTTGGCCCGTTATGAGCTGCATAAGCATCATCACGGCATCCAGCACATCCCTGACGGCCACGATGCCGACCGGCCTGTTCTCCTTATCTACAACTGGCAGATGCTTCACGTCCGCATCCCTCATCTTCCTGAGGGCCTCTGTTATCGGGTCGCTCGGGGATATAGTTATGGGATTCTCGGTCATCAGCATGTGTATCGGGATCCCCTTCCCTATCTTACCGTTGGCGGCGGCGAACCTGAGATCCCTGTCCGTGAAGATACCTACCAGCTTTCCACCCTCATCCACCACCAATATGCTGCTTATCCTCTTCTCATCCATCACCTTAGCGGCCTCCTCAACCGGAGTGTCCATCTTCACCGTCACGGCGGGAGATGTCATGACATCCTCCACCCTCAGGGGCAGCTCACGCTTCCTCCTCAGCAGGGGCATGGTATCACCGGCCATAGTGGTGGGGTGAATATATTAAAGAAAGTATGTCATTCGGGATCGGCCAAATGCTGACGCCCCCGGGATGGCAATGGAACCCGAGTGAACACTCCGGAGGTGCATCGGATCCAGAGCCCTTCTGGTCGAGCTAACATTTTTTAGATTGCACATCGCTGGGATAAAAGGTAGTATGAGGGGCGTCTCCAGAACGGCCATATCCGTGCCCAGGGATCTGATGAATCAGCTGAGCGATCTACTCTCCCGTACTGGTGTGAGGAGCAGATCGAAGGCAATATCAGAGGCTATATCTCTCTACATAGCTGAGAGATACTGGATCCTCTCCGACGTTGACAAGGAAGTTACCGGAGCGATATTGCTCGTTTACGACCACCATAGGGGGAGGGATGTAGTCGAGGTCCAGCATAAGTACCTCGATCTGATAAGATCCACTTCTCACGTTCACGTGGATGAGGAGAGGTGCCTCGAGGTCGTTATAATTCTGGGATCACTCTCCAGGGTCAGGCAGCTCTTCATGGAGCTTCAGGGGCTGGGAGTTGTGGAGATCATAAAGCCCTTCCTAGTCCCTTTGGCTTGAGAGGGTTCTCCTTAAGACCTCTATGAGCGAATCCAGGTCCACCAAAGGATCTTTGATGAGAGGAAACAGCATCCTGCATATTCTGAGGGCCGTGGGTGGCTTTATGCCGATCTCCTCCAGCGGCAGCTCGCTCAGGATCCTCAAGTCTCCCCCGGCAATAAGCCTTCCTTTGTTCATGATGTACACCTCGTCCGCGACCTCGGAGGCGAAGTCTGAGTCCTGCGTTGCTATCACCACGATCTTCCCCCTACCCTTGAGCTCCCTCAGCACCTCCTTGAGCACCTCGACCCCCCTGAGGTCGAGTGAGGAGCTGGGCTCATCGAGCAGGTAGACCTCGGGATCCAGGGCCATCAAACCTGCTAGAGCGACCTTAGCTGCCTCTCCACCGCTCAGCCTGAATGGGGATTTTCTCTCAAGCCCCAGGAGTCCCAGCCTCTCCAGGGATGACCTGACCCTCTCCCTGACCTCCTCCTTACCCAGCCTGAGCTGCTCCGGTCCCAGCGCCACATCCTCCTCGACGGTCGGGGCTATGAGCTGATCTGACGGATCCTGAAAGAGGATCCCGCAAATCTTTCTGTACTCCAGCGAATCTATCTCAACACCGTCCAGCGTGATGCGACCCGAGGATGGTCTGATCAGCCCAGCCATGAGGAGGAGAAGTGTGCTCTTTCCGGATCCGTTGGGGCCGAGCACGCATATAACCTTACCGGAGGAGACGCAGAGGCTCACCCCCTCGATTGCCAGCGTGCCATCAGGGTAGGCGTAGCTCACCCCGTGCGCGCAGAGCCTCATTGAGGGCACCTAGGGAACCAGGAGGAGGATCGCATATGTAAATGATATGACCGTCAGCAAGAGGGTGTCCCTCAAGCTGTTGCTCAACTCGAGCTCGAGCACCCTAGACCTGAAGACCAGGGATGTCTTGAAGGCATCTCCGGGCCCCTTGAGGAAAAGCTCAGAGGCCGCCATAGATATGATGGAGTAATCCCCCAGTAAGCTGCGCTCTACAAGCCTGGACGCCTTTGCCAGTATGAGTCCGCTGAGCGACCTCAAGTACCTGCCCATCTGTATGATCATCACCTCGAAGGCCGTGCCCAGGTCCCTCCCGATGAGGGGGGTCAGCGCCACGTCAATGCCCCCGATCAGCCTCTTGGTCCCCACAAGCCCGATGAATGAGTTGAGAGCCAGCAGGGCGGCGGCAACCCTCATGGGTACTACCAGGGCCCCGGAGTCCTGAGCGATCCTGGGCAGCATTATGATTGAGGTGAAAGCCAGCCAGATGATTGACACCTTCAGGGACCTCTTGAATCCCCTGATATCGCAGAGCAGGAGTATCAGGCAGGAGAGGGAAACTGAGAGCAGAATCTGGGTCACCTTAGAGGAGAAGGATATCGTGGAAACGACTGCTAAGCAGGAGAAAAAGGATATCAGGGGATTCGCATGGAGCCTCCCGGGTGAGAGCTCCACCAATGAAACCCATTCGTAGAAGGACCTCAGGATCCCCTCGAAAGCCCTCTCGAACGCCCTCACTTCCCAGTCCTCCTTATCAGGGAGGGTAGGAGGAGCACCCCAACCCCCACCAGCCCAGCTACGATGTAAGCTATCTCATCGGGCAATCCAGGTATGGTGTAATCCGGAAATATACCGCTCCAGACGGGCTCAGACTCCTTCATCCCTATGAGCTCTGCGGCCACGTCCAGAGGTTCTCTGTAGCCCACGATGTTGGCGCCTATGACCCCAAAGAGGGGGCTTATAAGCACCAGAACGATTATGGCCAGATGGCTCCTCCTCATAATCTCCACCCCCTGCCGGCTAGGTATGTGACGATGAGCGCGGTGGCTATTCCCTCCACCAGCCCCAAAGCGAGGTGCCAGATCCCCATGACGGACACGGTCACCGCTAGGGGATAGCCGAAGCTTGGGGAGAGACCCAACTCTATGCCGCACGCCACGGCCGCCAGCGTTATGCCAAGCCAGCCGGCTAGGAATGCCGCGAGGAACCTCTTCCCCTCGCCCAGATACCTCAGCACGGCCTTGTATATCGCATAGCCCACGAAAACGTCGACGACGGCCATGTTGAACGCGTTGGCCCCTAGAGCCGTTATGCCGCCGTCGCCCATCAGGAGGGACTGAACGAGGAGGTTCATGAACATGGCAACGCATCCCCCGAATGGTCCCAGGAATATGGACGCGAAGGCGCCCCCAACGAAGTGAGCCGATGTGCCCCCGGGTATCGGCCAGTTCAGCATCTGAGCCGCGAATATGGCGGCCGCCATGACTGAGAGGTAGTAGATGTCCCCTCCTCCCTTGAAGTACCTCCTGCCCGAGTAGACCACCAGCGACAGAGAGATCACGTAGAGCGCGAGGGCGACAGCCGGATCCAGGAAGCCGTCCGGGATATGCATAATACCTACCCGGTTGTACGGTAATACCGCCTGCTTAAAAATATTACCAAAGATAGAAATTGGTAATAACATGAGTCAGCGGGACCCCGGAGAGCTGACCTCAGACGGAAAGATCCTCGGCCAGTCCTCTTAGGAACTCGCTACCCCTATACTTGGCCCATATCAGACAGGTTCCCTCGCTGGAGACCATGCAAGGGCCGTAGGGTCTCTCCGGAGTGCAGGCCCTCATGAAGAGTGGGCACTCCGTGGGTCTGATCATTCCCAAGGTGATCTCGGCGCACCTGCAACCCGGGAGGGAGTCATCGAAGTTTAAGGAACTTTCTCCCACATCATACCTCCTTAGGGCGTCGAATTCAGAGAACTCATCCTTTAGGACCAGCCCGCTGTCCGGAACGATCCCTATTCCCCTCCAATCAGCATCCACCACTTCGGTTGTTGATCTCATCACCTCAATGGCTCTTCTGTTCCCTTCCTTGCTGACGGCCCTCGAGTACTCGTTGAAGAGCCTGGCCTCACCCCTGGCTATCTGCCTCACTATCTCAAGGATGGAGAGGAGCACGTCCACTGGCTCGAAACCGGATACGACCACGGGTATGCGATACTCGGTGGCGACGAACTCCCAGGCCGAGGAGCCCACCACCGTGGAGACGTGACCCGGGGCTATGACTCCCTTTATGGGGGAACCGGGGAACCTTTCCAAGACGTACCTCATTATGGGAGGCGTGAGCCTGTGGGCCACCACGAGGCTAAGGTTGCTGGGGACCTCACCCGAGCGCAGGGGAGCTAGGACGGCGGGTGCCGTTGTCTCGAAGCCTACCGCGAAGAAAGCGGATTCCTTGCCATCCTTGGCCATCCTTATCGCATCAAGCATGCTGTAAACTATCTCAACATTCGCTCCCCTCTCCCTGGCCTCCTCTAGGCTCCTGGGGAGCCCGCTCTTCCTGGAGCCCATCAGCCTGTAGCTGTCCCCGAACGTCATCACTCTCACCCCTTCCATCGCCAGCTTCACCACGGCGTCGACGTAGCGAGCGGGAGTTATGCAGACGGGGCATCCGGGGCCAGCTATCAGCTCCACGCTCTCGGGCATGAGGTACCTCAGCCCGTAGTGCGTTATCACCCACTCGTGAGTCCCGCAGAAGTTCATTATTTTCACATTTCCCAGATTTTTGCTTATTTCTTTTATCTTTCTAGCGATTTTTAATGATATTTCCTTATCCCTCAATTCAGTCAACATCGCTATCCCTCCCCAAGACGAAGGCCACCTGTCCCAGCGCTATACCGCCGTCCCCCGGTGGCACGGAGGAGTTCAGCCTCACCTGAGCGCCCACCTCCCTGAGGGCATCCTCAATGCCAGAGATCAGGATAGAGTTGACGGCTGCGCCTCCTGAAACCAGAACAGAGTTCAAATCGCTACTCTTCAGACCCATCGAGGCCAACCTTCCAAGGGAGTACCCTAGCAGGTATATCGAGGTGAAAGCCAGGTCCTCCCTCCTCGCTTCAACGCTCATCAGCCTCTCCAGGAACTCGCTTGTGTCTACGACGCCACCAACCACCCTGGGGGGATCCACATCCACCAGCCTCCCCCTTGAGGCCGCGGCCTCGAGCCTCATGGCTGGCTCCCCCTCATAGGTCCTCTCGAAGCAGATGCCCAGCAGAGAGCTCACCGCGTCCATGAACCTGCCGGTGCTGGATATTAGAGGCACCCCCCTGCTCCTAGCCTGAATCAAAGATACCCTTGCCTCCTCCTCCCCCATAGGAAGTCCTTTGAGGAGATCATTCTTCCTCAGCACCTCCAGAATCTCCTCATCGCTCATGAAGGTGCTCAGGATCCCTATGAGCATCCTGACGGGGTACCTAGATGCCCTGTCACCCCCGGGCATGGGCTGGGGCCTCAGGTGGCCGATCCTCTCGAAGCCGGAGAACTTGGAGAGGAGAACCTCCCCTCCCCAGAGAGTCCCATCCTCCCCATACCCCAGACCATCCACCGCCACACCAATGGCCCTAGTTTCGAGGCCCAGCCTCTCCTCAGCCATGACAGAGAGCACGTGCGCATGGTGGTGCTGAACCTCTATCAGGCTGGCGCCGTGTCTCTCAGCCCAGATCTCGGCCAGCCTCCTGGATGAATACGCTCTATGCTTGTCCACCACGAGCGCGGCCCTCGATGGATCTATGGAGTAAGCGTTCATGAAGAACCTCAGCATCCTGTCAAGGAACTCCAGGTTCTCCATCTCATCGGTGTCCCCTATGAATTGAGTCAGGACAACCTTGTCATCGAAGGCCACGGCCCCCGCGTTCTGCAGCTCGGCGCCGAATGCTATTACGGGTCTCTTCAGGCGGGCCGGCAGCTTTATCCACATTGGGGCATAGCCCCTTGACCTCCTCAGCATTGTAACCCTCCTGCCGGTGAACCTGAGCACGCTGTCGTCCACCCTGTTGACTATCTCACGATCGTGATGCAGGAAGTAGTCCACCACACCGGACAGCGATCTCCTAGCGCTCTCTACATCGGTGCACATGGGCCTGTTGTGCTCGTTGCCGCTCGTCATTATGAGCACCCCATCGGCCGTCTCCCTCAGCAGCATGTGATGAAGAGCTGTGTAGGGGAGCATGATCCCTATCAGGTGCAGACCCGGCGCCACCAGCTCAGAGATTCCCGAACCGTCCCTCTTAGGCAGGAGGACTATTGGTCTCTCCGGGCTCGTCAGGAGATCCTTTGATGGCCCATCAAGAACAGCATGCCTCTCAACGGTCTCAAGGTCGAGAGCCATGAGGGCGAAGGGCTTGTGAGGCCTCTTCTTCCTTTCCCTGAGCCTCCTGACGATCAGATCGTCCGTTGCCAGGCAGGCGATGTGATAACCTCCTATCCCCTTTATCGCAACTATCTTACCCTCATCTATGAGTCTAGCCGCCCTCCCTATGGGATCCTCGACGCTCAACCTATTCCCCTTGTTATCCTCGAGCCAGAGGGAGGGGCCGCACTCGGGGCAGGAGATTCCCTGAGCGTGGAACCTCCTTAAATTTCCGGGATCTCCGTACTCAGCTTCGCAACTCCTGCAGAGGGGGAACTCCGACATCGAGGTGTTCTCCCTATCGTAGGGAAGCCCCCTCATCATCGAGAACCTGGGGCCGCACCAGGCGCAGCTGTTGAAAGCATACCTGTAGTGCCTGTCCGAGGGGTCGTAAACCTCCCTGAGGCAGTGCTCGCATATGCTGAAGTCCGGCGGTATCATGGAGTAGAGCTCCGACCTAGCATCGCTCTTGAGTATCGAGAAACCGGAGGTCCCGTTTGGCTCATCAGCCCTTATTACCATCTCCTCTATCCTAGCCGGAGGTGGTCTCTCATCCAACAGGGATTTTAAGAACGATGAAATAGATCCCAAACTCCCCTCGATCCTTATCTCTACCTCGCTCCCTCCCAAGTTCTTGACATATCCCGATAAGCTGTATCTGGTGGCCAGTCTATGGATGAAGGGCCTGAAGCCAACTCCCTGAACTATGCCGGATATTTTGACTACCAGAGCTGTAATTCTCTCCTCAAACGGCGCCCTCATCGCTCCAGCACTCCGCCTAATCCTATAGTGATAAGCTCTAATAAATCTTGTTAACAATATTCTGCCGATAACAGGCCACCGCATATAACAGAAGTAGATTTACATACTTTTAAACGAGAATACGGTAATTCATTTAATAATTCTTCTCATATTATTAAAATTCCATAACAAGATTATGAAAAATTTATGATCATAAACTCCATGCTACAATTAAAATTACTGCTATTGAGTGAATAAACATATAGGAACTGAAGATTTGAAATAGTATAACATTATCAGTTTAATGAAGTAGAAGATTGATATTATAGTGTTTTATATCATTTATAGCAATATAATATTTTCCTATAGTTGCGATTAATTATATAATTTCTAACGAGCGTGGGGATAGGGACGTTCTCCATGAGAATCAGGAAATATTTTTAAATTTCAACGTCCTTACAACTGCTGGGGATTCTAGCGATGGCCCCGCTCACTATGGAAAGACCACTTGTAGTGACGGAGGATCTTTCCAAGGAATTCCTGAGACTTGGGGGAGATGGGATAAAGAAATGCTACCAGTGCGGGACATGCACAGCGATATGCCCTAACTCCGAGATCCAGACTGTGAGAGTAAGAAAGTTGATAAAGAAGATCCAGCTTGGGATGAGGCACAGTGTGCTGGGAGATCCTACACCTTGGACTTGCTACTTCTGCGGTGATTGTAACGCGACATGTCCTAAAGAGGCTACGCCTGGATATATAATGGACTCCGCTAGGAAATACCAAGTGATTCACTACAGCCCCTTCAAAATAGGGAAAATATTTTATGAAAGGTTCTCCGCATCAATAGTTTCTGTGGTAATGATTCTAGTGGGAATCCTCGGGATCTTCCTATGGTCCGATGGTCTGAGCAGGCTAGATCTCACTAGAGTGGACATAAATACACTAATCAGTTCGGAAGTGATTCATGAGATAGGGTTATGGCTCCTAGCCTACGTGATTTTGGTGAGCTTAATTAACATCCTTACCATGTATAGGTATGCAAGAGCAACAATGGGGTACGGAAAGAGCGCTAGGCTGTCTGCTTGGATCAGGGAGTTGATAGACGTCGTCCTCAAAGAGGGATTATTCCAGTTGAGACTTAGATGCCAAAAGGGTTTGAATAACAGATATTTAGCTCATCTATCGATATTCTGGGGATTTGTTTTGACATTTGCGGCCACTGGTGTCCACTTCATGTGGTTAACACTCTACCCGGGAGCTCCCGAGCCCTTCATTGTCACAAATACTGCTAGAATTCTAGGGATTGCCGGGGGGTTACTGCTCATGTATGGTAGCATATATTACATAATTCACAGGAGCAGGAAGGATGCCGTTTACGCTGAGCGGACTTACCTGCCTGATTGGTGGCTTCTCTCACTGATCTTTGTGATAGGATTATCGGGCTTCCTAATAACGACAGCGATATATGCAAACATTCCTATGATGGCCTACACATCCTATGGAGTTCACCTAGTGGCCGTTTTCATCTTAATAGTCTCAGCACCATTCTCCAAGCTGGCTCATCTCATCTATAGGCCACTCGCCCTCTGGTTTGCGAAAGTTTGGGAGGGAGGAGTATGAAGCCTGTTGCCGTTGTTGGTGGCGGTATTGCCGGTATTCAAGCGGCCTTGGATCTCGCGAACCAAGGTATTAAGGTTTACCTCATAGAGAGGACACCCTCAATCGGCGGTAGAATGGCTCAACTCGATAAGACCTTCCCCACATTGGACTGCAGCATGTGCATACTGACACCTAGGATGGTAGAGGTTGCTAGAAACAAGAATATAGAGCTTCTAACCTATTGCGACCTTCTAGATGTAAAGGGGGAGGCTGGGAACTTCACATTAAGAATTAGGAAGAAACCAAGATACGTTGACATCGATAAGTGTACTGGCTGTATGGTTTGCTTCAAATATTGCCCATCCAAAGTCCCGGATGAATATAACGAGGGGATGAGCGAGAGAAAGGCCATCTACATTCCATTTCCTCAGTCAGTTCCTTTAAAGGCTACAATAGATGCAGAACACTGCCTTTTCTTCCAGAAAGGAATTTGTAAAAATTGCGAGAAGTTCTGCCCAGCTAAAGCTATAGATTATAACCAAAAACCGGAAGATATCGAACTTAATGTTGCGGCGGTGATATTTGCGACCGGATATGATTTAATAATGGATGCTGACTTCCTGAGGGAACAATACGGCTATGGAGTCTACCCAAACGTTTACACGAATTTAGAGTACGAGAGGATAGTTTCAGCCACTGGACCAACGGGTGGCGAGATCTTAAGGAGATCTGACAAGAAGCATCCGAGGAAGATAGCTTTCATCCAGTGCGTGTGTTCAAGGGACGCTAGGATCAATCCCAACTGTTCTGCGGTCTGTTGCATGGCTTCAGTGAAGGAAGCCATACTGACGAAGGAACACATGCATGACGTTGATGTGACCGTCTTTTACATGGACCTCAGGGCCTTTGGAAAGGGATACCAGGAGTTCTATGACAGAGCGAGAGAAGAATTTGGCGTGAGGTTCATTAGGAGTAAACCAGCCAAGATCTTGGAAGATCCAAATACTAAGAATCTAATAGTATATTACGAAGACACCCAAAAGAGCAAATTCGTTAAGGAGGAGTTCGATATGGTAGTTTTGGCGGTGGGAGTTAAGCCCAGGTTGCCCGACTCCTTCGTACCAACCGCTGAAGACTCCTTCGCTCAGCTTAAGGATCCCATTATGGAGCCAGTAAGCTCACCCTTACCGGGGATATTCGTGATCGGGATGTTAAGCGGTCCTAAGGATATACCTGACTCCGTAGTTCAAGCCAGCGCTGCTGCAATGAAGGCATCCCTTTTAGCGATTAGTCAATAAGTTGGGGGGATTCATATGAGTGAGAGGGTCGGAGTTTCTGGGTCTGAGTCCGAGGAGATAAGGATAGGCGTCTATGTTTGCCACTGTGGCCTCAACATAGCGGGAGTGATAGACGTTAAGGAGCTTGTTGAATATGCTAAAACATTGCCCAACGTTGTGGTTGCCAAGGAGTATGTATTTATGTGTTCTGCACCAGGACAGAACTTAATAAAGGAGGATATTGAGCAGTATAAGCTCAATAGAGTGGTTATAGCTGCTTGTGGGCCTGAGATGCATGAACCCACCTTCAGAGCTGCGGTATCGGAGGCCGGCTTGAATCCATTCTTGATAGATCTCATAGCGATACGTGAGGGAAGCTCTTGGGTACATTACGATAATCCTAAGGCTGCCACCGAAAAAGCAAAGGATATGATAAGGATGTCCGTAGCCAGAGTTAGGAATTTAGAGCCACTAGAAAAGATAAGGGGGGAGGTCGTCCACAGAGCATTGGTGGTGGGAGGCGGAGTGGCTGGGATCACAGCGGCCCTTGATTTAGCCAACAGAGGATTTGAAGTCCACTTGGTGGAAAAGAAACCCACTCTTGGTGGTCATGTGGCTTCGATGGGTTTGTTGAACTGGGAAGGAAGGAGAGTATCCGGCAGAGAGATGGTGAAGAGTCTCCTGGACAGAATTAATGGGAATCCAAGGATTATTGTCCACACAAATTCTGAAGTGGTGGGAGTGGATGGCTCGATAGGAAGCTTCAAGATCACGGTTAAGAAGAGACCTAGGTATGTGAACGAGAACTGCAATCTATGCGGTAAGTGCGTTGAGGTTTGTCCGGTCTCAGTCCCCAACGAATATGAGTACGGGATCAACGAGAGAAAAGCGATATATCTCCCCTTCCTAGGAGCGTACCCTGCGAGGTACGTCATAGATCCAAGTTCCTGTACCTTCTGCGGTAAATGCGTTGAAGTTTGCCCCGTAAACGCTATAAATCTGAAAGAGAAAGATGAGGAGGTCTCCCTCAACGTGGGAGCTATAATCATGGCGGTGGGCCACGACGACTATGAGCCAGCCATTGGGGAGTATGGATATTCCCTCTCCCCGAGAGTGATAACACTGAATCAGCTTAAGAGATACTTAAGCGATGATGGGCCGACTAGGGGAAAGCTTTTAGTGAATGGAAGTGAACCCAAGAGGATCGTTTTCATATCATGCGTGGGTTCGCTCAGTACAACACCTCATGCCAATCAGTACTGCTCTAGAACCTGCTGCATGGCCGCTCTTTCCGAGATGTTACACATAAAGAGCAAATATCCTGATGCGAGCATTTTCTACGTACACAAGGACGTGAGGGTCTATGGAAAGGATGAGAAGTTATATTGGGATGCCATCGAAAATTCCATCAAGTTCGTTAGATTTGATGAGGAGGCTCCCAAGGTATCCATCGAGAATGATGAGTTATACGTGGAGGTCTTCGAAACCACGCTGCAGGAGAGAATATCCATACCGGCGGATCTCGTGGTCTTAGTCACAGGCATGACTCCCATCAAGGAGATAGATTCTGTGAGGAGCCTCTTCAAGGTAGGATGCGGAGGAGATGGATTCCTTAAGGAGTTGCATCTGAAGCTAAATCCAGTGGAGTCTCTCACAGGGGGAATATACTTGGCTGGAACAGCTACGGGCCCGAAGAGCGTGCCTGAGAGCGTGATAACTGGTAGTGCTGCTGCGGCAAAAGCCTCCATACTCTTAGTCAAGGATCAGATAGAGGTAGAGCCTCTGATAGCGGAGGTTGACGAGAACAAGTGTTCTGGTTGCGGTATATGCGTCTCTTTATGTCCGTTCAATGCGATATCGATCCAAAAGAGGGATGATGGTACCAAATATTCGAAGATAGATCCGATGCTTTGCGAGGGTTGTGGAACGTGTGTGGCTGCATGCCCCTCAGCAGCGATACAGCAGTACGGTTATAAGGATAAGCAGATAATACCGCAAATTTTAGCTATATTTGGGAGGTGATCCGGATGGGTGATGAGAATTTTGAGCCAAAGATAGTCGTTATTGCATGTCACTGGTGCACCTATCAGGCGATCAATCTAGCTGGGACGAGTAGGTTCAAGTACCCACCCAACGTCAGGGTGATAAGGGTGATGTGCTCCGGGAGAAGTGATCCTCAATTCGTAATAGAGGCATTCAGGAACGGGGCTGATGGCGTACTAGTTGCAGGCTGCCATCCCGGCGACTGTCACTATGTCAACGGAAACATGAAGACGATGAGGAGAACGGTCTTACTTGAGAAGATGCTTGAACAGATGGGTATAGAGAGGGGAAGATTTAGGAGGGAGTGGATCTCGGCCGCTGAGGCTAAAAAGTGGGTGGACGTTGTGACCGAAATGGTGGAGCAGATCAGGAAGCTCGGACCTCTCGTGATGAGATCTGGTGGAGGTGATGGTTGATGCCCAAGGCCAAGGTAGCCTTTTACTGGTGCGCAAGCTGCGGAGGCTGTGAAGAAGCTCAAGTGGATCTCGCTGACAAGCTATTTGACTTAGTTGAAGCTGCGGATATAGTACTTTGGCCCGTAGCCATGGATTTCAAGAGAGAGGATGTAGAGAGGATGCCTGATGGCTCCATAGATGTCGCCATAATAAACGGCGGGATAAGGATGAGTGAGCATGAGGAGATGGTCAAGCTCCTCAGAAGGAAGTCTAAATTGGTCGTTGCATATGGTAGCTGCGCTCATATGGGGGGAATTCCTGCTCTAGCGAATGCTTACACGAAGGAGTCCATCTTCAAATATGCTTACGAGGAAGCTCCTACAGTTAACAATCCCGAGGGCAGAAGACCAGAGGTGAGGGCCTCGTTTGATGGGGTGGAACTTGAATTGCCCGCATTCTTGGATTATTTGAAACCATTGGATGAAGTCGTAGAGGTTGACTATTATATCCCCGGATGCCCTCCAACCCCGGAGATCACTTGGGAGGCCATCTCCTCAATACTCTCCGGTAAGCTACCACCCAAGGGTCACGTCTTCGGTAGCGACAGGGCCCTCTGCTATGAGTGTCCGCTCAATGAGACAAAACCTGAGAAGATATCTTTGGATACTATAAAGAGACCGCATCAGATCGTATTGGACCCGAACAAATGCTACTTGACCCAAGGAGTATTGTGCATGGGACCAGTCACTAGGGGAGGCTGCAAGGCGCTCTGCATAAAGGGGAACATGCCTTGCACTGGCTGCTTCGGACCAGTAGATGGTGTGAGCTATCAAGGAGCAAAGGCGCTCTCATTCTTCTCCTCAATAATCAACATTGATGATGAAAATACGTTCAGGAAGCTCGTGGAGGAGTTGGGTGTGGATCCGTTGGGATGGTTCGCGAAGTACTGCTTAGGGAAGGGAACAATCTATAGGAAGAAGGAGGAGAGGTGAGTGGCATGAGGGAAGTTGTGATAGATCCCATAACTAGGTTGGAGGGACATGGAAAAATTGTGATAAAGCTTGATGAAAATGGTAATGTTCAGAAAGCAATCTTGCAAGTCCCGGAGCTCAGAGGATTTGAGAAGTTCTTAGTCGGTAGGACCGCTGAGGATGCGCCCCAAATAACCTCCAGAATATGTGGTGTATGCCCATGGGCTCATCACATGGCTGCGACCAAGGCACTAGATGACTTATTCAAGGTTGAACCACCGCTTGCTGCCAAGATGATAAGAGAGTTCGCTTATAATGTCTTCATGCTAGAGGATCATGCTTTACATTTCTTCGTCCTCGGAGGACCAGACTTCATCGTGGGACCAACAGCAGCCAAGGAAGAGAGGAATCTCGTGGGGATCATCAAGAAGCTAGGGGCTGATGTAGTCAAAAACGTCATAATAACTAGGAAGAAGTTGAGGTATCTAGAGCAGCTGATAGGTGGGAAGATAACGCATCCGGTGCTAGGTCTCCCAGGAGGTGTCGCCAAACCGCTCTCGGATGAGGATTGGAAGATATGCTTCGATACCTCGAAGGAGGGGATAGAGTTTGCTAAATTCGCATATAAAGCCCTCAAAGATATAGTGCTTTCGAACGACCAATATGTAGAGTTGATAAAATCGGATGCATATACGCATAAAACGTATTACATGGGACTAGTTGATGATAACAATAACGTCAACTTCTACGATGGGAAGATAAGAGTGGTCGATCCGGAGGGAAGAGAGTTCGCTAAGTTTGATGTGAGGAATTACTTAGATCATATAGCGGAACATGTGGAACCTTGGACCTATGTGAGGTTCACCTACCTTAAGGGCGTGGGATGGAAGGGATTCGTCGATGGGAAGGAGAGTGGTATATACAGCGTAGCCCCGCTTGCTAGGCTCAATGCCTCCAATGGAATGGCGACTCCCATGGCTAACGAACTCTACAAGGAGTTCTACCAAGTTATGGGTGGGAAGCCCATTCATAGCACACTCGCATTCCACTGGGCTAGGGTCATTGAAATGGTGTACGCTGCTGAGAGAATGATGGAACTTATTGAGAATCCGGAGATAAGGAGCAAGGATGTGAGGAATCTCCCGAAAGAGAGGCCTGACGTCGGAATAGGCGTCGTCGAGGCACCCAGAGGAACATTGATTCATCACTACGAGACAGATGAGAGGGGAATAATAAAAAGAGCGAACCTAATAGTTGCAACGCAGAACAATTCAGCTAGAATGGTCCTATCAGTAGATAAAGCCGCCAGATCTCTTATAAAGAATGGAAAAATAGATGACGGAATTCTGAACATGGTGGAGATGGCCTTCAGGGCTTACGATCCGTGCCACGCCTGCGCGACTCACTCGCTGCCAGGCTCAATGCCGCTGATAGTTAGGATATACGATAGTGATGACAACCTGATAAAAGAGATTAGAAGAGATTGATCAACAAAATGCCTGCCATATAGGCCTAAAACAATTTTTATAGATCATCATTCATATTTTATTTTTGCTCTCAAGTGATTGGGATGAGAGTCCTTATCTTGGCGCTGGGAAATGAGCTATTTGGGGATGATTGCGCAGGGTTTTTAGTAGCGGACGAACTCTTATCGAAAATGCCCAAAAACCTAAAGTCAATTGATGTAATAAAAACTTCCGAATCAGGCATTAAGCTGTTAGATTATTTTATGATGGATTATGATTATGTGATATTAATAGATTCTATAATAGGTGACAGAGTAGGTGAGATCGTGATGATAGAGCCAGGTTCCCCCCGTCGGGCCGTTGCACCATCACCCCATTATTACGGCATTCCTGAGATATTAAACCTGTTAGAGGAGTTAAATGAGAAGATTCCTGTGGTGAAGATCTATGGTATAACAATCAATAAGCCGGATATAGGTTCCCCTGTCAGCGAGGGAGTCAGGAGCGCAGCGAGGATACTCGCCGAGCTCATATTAGCTGAATTAATTGAGCTTCTTCAGACTCACCAGCAAGCCTCGCCCGGTGATGTCTAAATTTTTAAGGCTGTGGAAGTTTTTGAGGCAGGTGGAATGTAATGCATGAATGGTCGCTCGCGGAGGCCATAGTCGATAGCCTGATCCCGGTTATACTGCGGGAGGGTGCCAAGAGAGTCTCGGAGGTCGAGATAGTATACGGGGAGATGATGGAGCTGGAGTTGGACATACTTAGGTTCGCGCTGGAGGAGCTGTCCAAAGGAACCCCCTTGGAGGGATCAAAGTTCGTGTTCAAGGAGGAAGAGGCTTCCTTCAGGTGCAACTCCTGCGGTCATAGGTGGAACTTCAAGCAAGTCCATGACTCGCTTCCCGAGGATCTAGGGATAAGGGAGGGGGAGAACGGCGAGAGGGAGAGCCCCATTCACTTCATCCCAGAGCTAGCTCAGGCTCTGATGAGGTGCCCCAATTGCGGTAGCAGGGACTTCGAGGTGGAATCCGGGAAGGGTTTGAGCGTCCGCAGGTTGGTCCTAGAGGGGTGAGTCCCTTGGAGGACATGATCTTCGAGAGAGCCAAGAAAAAGCTCAAGGGAGTGGGGAAGGTTACCTTAGTTGCCTCTGGGAAAGGAGGCGTGGGTAAGAGCGTGATCGCAGCCTCACTAGCGATAGTTTCGGCTGATAGAGGTTATAAAACAGCTTTATTGGACCTAGACGTCCATGGACCATCCGTACCCGGGATATTCGGGTTCAAGGGTGAGATAAGAGCAGGTAAGGGTGGTCTGGTTCCACCCGTGGTCAATGGAGTTAAGCTCATGTCGCTGGGCTTGATGATAGGGGGGAATCCTGTTCCACTGAAGGGGGAGAGCAAGAGGTCGGTCCTATCATTCCTCCTCGCCATAACGGACTGGGGAGAGCTGGACCATCTGGTTATAGACATGCCTCCCGGAACGGGGGATGAGACCATATTCGGGGTGAGGGTCCTCAGGGGGCTGAGCAACGCAGGCGCTTTGGTAGTTACAACCCCCTCCTCACTATCGAGGTCCGTCGTCATGAGACTGGTCGAGCTGCTCAGGGAGGAGGGTGTCAGGATCCACGGGCTCGTCGAGAACATGGCATACATCGAGTGTCACGGCGAGCTTATAAGACCGTTCGGGAGCATTGATGAGGATTTCCTCAGGGAATGCGGTCTCAGGGTGCTGGCTAGCCTGCCCATAGATCCTTCGGTGGAGGAGAGTATCAGGAAAGGGAAAGTCACAGAGCTACCCGGGAGCTTCAGGATGCAGTTGGGGAACCTGTTGGATGCCCTGATGGAGGTGGGGTGACTTGTGCCTGGGCATACCCGGAAGGGTCTTGGAGGTGAGGGAAGGAAGGGCTCTGGTCGACTTCGGGGGAGTGGTGAGGGAGGTCGACGCGAGCCTCGAGGAGGTTTCACCGGGAGACTACGTGCTGGTCCACGTCGGCATGATAATAGCCAAGATAGATGAGGAGGAGGCCTCTGAGATAATGGCCCTCCTGAGGGAGATCGAGAGCTATGAGATCGCTTGATTCAGAGGAAGCCAAGGTGAAGCTGTCCCACGGATCTGGCGGGAAGGAGACAAGTCTGATTGTGGAGAGGCTCATACTTTCGAAGCTATCTGGTGAGGAGCTTTCCCTGGAGGGGGGAGTCGGCCTCGGGGAGCTGGATGACGGCGCAGCCATCCCCCTGCCGGATGGGAAGTACTTGGTACTCTCGATAGACTCCTACACGGTCAACCCTCCCTTCTTCCCAGGGGGGGACCTGGGAAAGCTGGCGGCCTGCGGCACGATAAACGACGTGCTGATGATGGGAGGGGTTCCGAAAGTGATACTGGATTCAATAATAGTCGAGGAAGGATCTCCCATCTCCGAGGTTGAGATGATAGCTAACAGCCTCATCGAGACGTTGAGGAGCGAGGGAGTGAAGCTCGTCGGAGGGGACTTCAAGGTTATGCCGAGGGGTCAGCTTGACCGCTACGTGATAACCACGGCCGGCTTGGGGATAGCCAAGAGACCCATAGTCGATTCCAGGGTGAGGGCCGGGGACAAGGTAATAGTCACGGGCACGATAGGGGAGCACGGAGCCGCTATATTAGCGGCTCAGGAGGGGCTTTCCGTCAAGGGAGAGTTGAGGAGCGATGTGGAGCCGCTGACGAGGCTAATGGTGCCTCTCATCGAGAAGTATGGGGAGAGTATACACGCGGCTCAGGACCCAACGAGGGGCGGCTTGGCCCAAACGCTCAATGAATGGGCCAAGAAGTCGGGCCTCCTCTTGGTCGTGAGTGAGGAAAGGGTCCCCGTTAGGGAGGAGGTCAGGGCCTTCACCGAGCTGCTGGGGATAGATCCCTTCTTCCTGGCCTGCGAGGGCAGGGCCGTCTTGGGAGTTGATGGAAGTCTCGCTGAGGAGATATTGGACTTCATCAGGGATCTGGGTTACTCTGATGCCTCGATAATTGGGGAGGTGAGAGAGAATAGGGATTACGGAGGCATTGTGATCATGAGGACCCTAGTGGGTGGTCTGAGGATCCTCGAACCCCCCTCGGGGGTCATAGTGCCCAGGATATGCTGAACATTTTTATGAAATTTGGCATAGTATCGGCATCAAATCTGCCAATTTTAGCACCGCTTCTACCATTCGGTGATAAGTGATGTAATAAATCTCCGTTGAGATATTCATTTGTGTAATTATTTTCACTTAGATTGCATCAATTATGATAAAATTTTCCAAATATTGATGTTAAAATCAATTACATTCATAACGGCATGGTTTTATACTGAGCAGGGCGTGTAGCTACGATAGCGATGGATCTCGCGAGGATCAGGGAAGCCGCCCATATGATCGCCAAGAAGGAGCCAGCCCTTTCCAACTCTGTGCTATTTTTCCTAAATATTTTAGAAGCTCAGGCTCATATTGGCGAAATTATATCCGCTTATTTCCGCAACGAGGAGGGGCGTATGCTGCAATGTCTCGAGCTGGCGGAATCGGAGGGCTCCTCCCTCTTCGACATCTGCTATCTCCCGAAGATTGATCGCTCCTCATGGAAGGAGATCGCATCCATCCTATCCTCCGCTCTGGCCTCCCAGAGGGAGGACCTCAGGGAGGAGGCGAATACCATCAATGAGTCCCTCGAGGAAGACCTCTTCGACCCGGAGAGCCTGGCCAGGCTTTCCTTCGAGGGAGATTTGAATTACGCTAGGGGGGTCTCCTTCACAATAGGCGTCAGCGAGGATCTATTGGTCGCCCTAGGGGTCTGGATGATGCAGTCCATCTTCATTAAAATTAGGGAGATCCTAGAGGGAAAGATCGATCTCAAGGGGTGGAACAGGGGCTTCTGTCCCATCTGCGGAAGCTACACGAGGCTCTCATTCTCAGATGAGAGCGGGGTCCATCTTAAATGTGAGATCTGCGGTATGGAGTGGGAGTACCCGGAGGGCACGTGCCCGTTCTGCGGATCCTCCGATGTTGGGTCGACCGAGCCGAAGGAGGGGTTCCGCATGATGAGGTGCAACGGGTGCGGGAACGGCTGGAACTTCTTCGATGAGGGCGTTATTGGGAGGGACATCCCCAGGGAGTTGTATCAAATATTGATGCTAAAATACGAGGAAACTCAGCTTTGAGACCCTTTATAGCTCCTCGCCTCACTTCCATTTAATCCTGCACGCAAGAGCCCTGCGATACCATTTTATATTCCTCATAGAGGGTGATCGCGGAGACCCTCATGATGGCTATGCAGGCGATCAGGTTGATGCAGTTCGGGGGCCTCGGGCTTCCGGAGATCCTGCTCATCATTCTGATAGCCCTGATCCTCTTCGGCCCAAGGAAACTACCTGAACTCGCCAGGGCAATGGGCGAGGCCGTCAGGGAATTCAGAAGGGCATCCTCCCAAGTGGTTGAGGAGGATGCGAGAAGGAAGGAGGAGAGGAAGAGCAGCATAAGGGAGCTGGCGCTAAGCCTGGGCATAGACGTCGCTGGAAAAACTGATGATGAGATCCTGGAGGAGATAAAATCTAGGATAAAGGAAAGGGAAGGATGAGATCCTACTCCCCATGGAACCTCTTGGAGAGGATGTAGGACAACCAGTAGAGGATGAGGAATGGCAAGGATAATGCGAGCATCGACACCGGGGTCGGGTCAGGGGTTATCACCGCTGTTATCACGAGGGTCAGGAGGAACGCATACCTCCAGTTCCCCCTTATCGAGGACGGGGATATTATTCCCAGGTAGGAGATCGCGGCCACCAGCAAGGGGAACGTGAAGAAGAGGCCTACTATCAGAAGACCGCTTATCACGAAGGAGAAGAATTCGCTCAGGGAGAAGATCAGCCTTATTCCGCTCAGGATGTATATGTAAGAGAGGAAGAGTATCGTGAGGGGCATCACCACGAAGTACGCGTAGACAACCCCTGAGGCGAACAAAAGGGTGAATCCGATGATGAAAGGTATCAGCATTCTTTTCTCATGGCTCTCAAGTGCTGGCTCTATGAAATCGTATATCTGCTTCGCTATGTAGGGGGAGGAGAAGATGAAGCCCAGGAGCAATCCCAGTATGAACATAACCTCCAGAGAATCTATCCAGCTGTAGGCTATGAGCTCTATCCTCAGCTCATCGATCCCCAGGAGTGATGCCAGGGGTCTTGTCACCGGGTTGTTCAGATTCGTCATATCGCTCCTTATCCTATCGATCAGGGACAGTACCAGTGGTCTGTAGATGATACCGCCCCGGGAGATGTATGAGGGATCCGGTGAGAAGGGGATTATTATTGAGGAAACTATCAGAGCGATCAGTATCCTTCTAATCCTCTCGAGGAGCTCTATTAAGTGCTCCTGTATCGGTGCTTCCTCATCGGGACACATTTCGGTTTCCCACGGCTGATCCGTCAGCGCTAATAAATCTTTCCGATGGGCCCCGATGTGTGAACGCCGAAACTGAAAGCGAGTCGGCTGAATTGGGGTTTCAGATCCCAAGTTCCCCTACTATCCTCATGACGATTTCGCACTTGCTCAGGATCTCTCCATAATCGATCGTATCCACGGCCGGGCATTCATCGTCCAGCTCGCAGTTCCTAGTGATGACGTTGAACACCACGGGATAGGCCCTGCATCCCAGCGGGCGGGCCTCGTATATCACGCACCTTCCATCATGCAGGAAGTAACATCTGCCATTTATATTCCTCAACCTGATGAAACCATCCCTGAACTCACTGAAATCCTCTCTCCTGTAGCCCATAGATTCTATCCTTCTTACGTCGCTCTCCGTCAGTATCATCTCGGTCTCGAGGCAGCAGGCATGGCACCCGTTCGGGCATCGCATAAAATTAAAAGTGGACGCATCTCATAAAACGATTATGCATTTGGAGGCCATGATTAGCAAGGGACTTGAGTTGGGCTCTGAGTTCGTTGAGATCCGAGAGGAGAGGATCCGCACCACGATACTGAGGGTCATCGATGGGGTGGTGAGGGAGCTCAGCAGCGGGGATGAGTTCAGAATAGGCGTTAGAACTCTCTATAGGGGAGGATGGGGGTTCAGCGTTGCCAGATCGGAGGAGGAGCTCGAGGACGCTCTAAGGGATTCTTTTGAGCTTGCAAGACTTTCATCGAACGAGTCTCGGCGTTTAGAAGCGGATTGGCCCTCATTTAAGGGTAGTTACGAGGTTATGGGGAAAGAACCCGCTTATGAGGTCCCTGTGGAGAGGAAGCTTGCCATGTTGTTTGAGCAGCATAAGGCGGCCAGCTCCTTGAAAGAGGTCAGGAACACCAACATCTCCCTAGTAGACTCCTTCAGGGAGACTAGGATAGTGAACTCCTTAGGGACAGATGTGAGGCAGAGAATAGGCAGGGTCAGGATAGCGGCTTACGTATTCGCTCACGAGGCGGGGGTGACGGAAGCGGCTTTCGAGTCCAAGGGAGGTTTGGGTGGCATCGAGGTGGTGGAGGGAAGCGATGTCGCTGAGAGAGCGGCCAGGAGGGCTGTTGAAGCGCTATCCGCTGTGCCAGCCCCACCGGGTCCTCATAAGGCGATACTCGATCCCAAGCTGGCCGGCGTGTTCATACATGAGGCCTTCGGTCACGCCGCAGAGGGGGACTCCGTCGTCAACGGTGAGAGCATCCTGACGGACATGATGGGGAAGCCCGTGGGTCCCCCCTCGATAAGCGTGGTCGATGATCCGACGCTGGAGGGACTTTACGGCAGTTATAGGTATGATGATGAGGGGACCGAGGCCAGGAGAAAGTACATAGTTAGGAATGGAATTCTGATTGGCTACCTCACAAATCTCGAGGTGTCCAAGAGGCTGAACCTCGAACCCACCGGTAATGCCAGATCGATGGACTTCGGCAACCCTCCCGAGGTCAGGATGTCGAACACTTTCATAGATAGGGGTGATTGGAGCCTTGAGGAGATGATCTCCGAGATCAAAGAGGGTATCTATGCCTTCGGATCCCTCTACGGATACACGGATCCGGCGAAGGGACAGTTCATGTTCAAGGCCGAGGGTGGATGGCTCGTAGAGAGGGGAGAGATGACCAGAAGATTGAGGGAGGTCGCGATCACGGGCATGACCCTCGAGGTGCTCCACAACGTGGATGCGGTGGGCAAGGATCTATATCATGATCCCGGAAGCTGTGGTAAGAAGGGTCAGTGGGTTCCGGTCACCACGGGATCCCCTCACCTGATGATAAGGAGCCTGGTCTTCGGGGGGAGGTGATGACATGCTCGCTGAGGATGCCGTGAGGGCAGCTATATCAGAGGGGGCGGATGGGGCGGAGGCCTTCGAGGTCCGCATCAGGGGCATATCCCTCAGCGTTGAGAGGGGATCTCTGAAGACCTCCAGTACATTTAGGGAAACCGGGCTGGGCGTCAGGGCCTGCATAGGAAAAAAGCTAGGTATTGCATTCGCTACAAATCCCTTGGAAGGAGCTTCCATTGGTAGGAGGGCCTTCATGAACGCGAAGGCCTCCCCCGAGGACTCTGACTTCCGGTCCCTGCCCGAGCCCCTGAGGGTTGAGTTCATGGAGGGGCTCATGGATGATAGGATCAGGGACATGGACGTTGGGGATGCTTCCTCCACTTTCATGGCCTCCGTGGAGGCTGCGAGGCTCTCCCCTGCCATCGTCTCAGTATCGGGGATATTCACCCTGACTTATGAGGAGGTCAGGATATTCAGCTCCACGGGCGTCGATGTCCACGAGAGCAGGACCTCCTTCGACGTGTTCCTAGAGGTTGCGGCTAGGGATGGAGATAGGAGGGGCTCCGGATTCAACTTCTCAAACGGCAGAAGACTCGATGTGCTCGATCCCGAGAGATTAGGAAGGGAAGCTGGGGAGATCGCCATAAGGAGCTTGGATTCCGTGAGGATAGGCGTCGAGATGATCCCCGTGATATTCAGGCCCAAGGCCCTTCACGGCATTATCCCCTTCATAGTGAACGACGCGGCCAATGCGGAGAACATACAGTATGGGAGGAGCTTCCTCACCAACAGGCTGGGCGAGGAGGTGGGAAGGGAGGAGCTGTCAATAGTGGATGATGGAAGGATCCCCTGGCTCATAGGGAGCTCGAGCTTCGATGACGAGGGGGTCCCCACGGGGAGGACCAAGGTGATCGAGAGGGGGGTGTTCAGGAGTCCCATACACAACTGGTACACCGCGAAGAAGGAGGGCAGGGAGAGCACGGGTAACGCCTCGAGGGACTACAGGAGGATGCCTTCCGTGGGAGCAAATAATGTCAGGATAGAGGCCCCCTCCCTTGAGATGAGCGAGGAGGAACTCCTAGATGTAAGGAGAGGGGTCTTGGTGCTTTACACCGGGGACACCCCCAACCTGGCCACGGGCGAGTTCAGTGGAATGGCTGAGACCGCTTTCCTGATCGAGAATGGAGAGCTCACGAAATCTCTGAGACAGACGGGAATCGCGTTCACGCTGGAGGAGCTCATGAGGGAGCTCGAAGGGGTCGGCCGTGACGTCGAGTCAGTCGGATCTTACTTCGGGGGTTCCATAAGGCTCAAGGCTAGGGTTTCGGGACCGGGGTCCTCATGATACTCGTAGTGAACTTCGGGGGGCAGTACGCACACCTCATCGCCAGGAAGATCAGGGATCTCGGGGTGTACTCCGAGATAATACCATACACCAGGGCCAGCTACGAGGAGATAGAGGCCAGGAAACCGGCTGGGATAATCCTCTCAGGAGGGCCCAGCAGTGTCTACTCGCCGAACTCCCCATCCATAGACCCAAGGGTCTTGGAAATGGGATTACCAGTGCTGGGGATATGCTACGGTTTTCAGCTAATAGCGAAGCTCCTCGGGGGAGAGGTCAGGAGAGGGATTGGGGAGTTCGGCCCCACGAGGATTCGCGTGCTCAAGGAGGACGAGCTCCTGGAAGGATGGAGCGGTGAGTTCGTGTGGATGAGTCACTCGGACTTCGTCTCCAAATTGCCTGAGGGCTTCCTTATCACATCCATCTCCGAGAACGGTTACGTGAGCTCCTTTAAGCATGAGAGCAAGCCCATCTACGGGGTTCAGTTTCATCCTGAAGTCAAGCACACCCAGGGAGGCATGAAGATCCTCGAGAACTTCATTAGGATAGCTGGAGCCGACAGGGACTGGGACGCGGAGAGGATGCTCCTCCTGATAGAGAGATACCTCATGGACGAGGTGTCCAAGTGCAAGAAGGTGCTGGTTGCCGTTAGCGGGGGAGTAGACTCCACGCTCTCCGCGCTGCTTGTCAGCAGAGTGGCCAAGGAGAAGCTAGTCCCCGTTTTCGTGAATCACGGCCTCCTCAGAAAAGGGGAACCGGAGAGCGTCCTCTCTTCCCTGAGGAAGATCGGTATAGATGTGATTTACGTGGATGCCTCCCAGGAATTCCTCAGAGCCCTGAGAGGGGTCAAGGATTGCGAGGAGAAGAGGGCAATAGTTGGTGAGCTGTTCGCCAGGATATTCATGGAGGTGTTCGAGAGGGAGGGATGCGACTGCCTGGTTCAGGGTACCCTCTATCCTGATGTGATCGAGAGCGGCGTCGAGGTGGGGGCCGATAGGATAAAGAGCCATCATAATGTGGCGGGTCTTCCCAGCTGGTTCAGGGGAAGGGTGATAGAGCCCCTCCGTCACCTGTACAAGGATGAGGTCAGGAGGCTGGCGAGGCGCCTCGGGGTGCCCGAGGAGATAGTGAGCAAGCACCCCTTCCCCGGCCCAGGGCTCTCAGTGAGGATAATAGGGGAGGTCACCAAGGAGAAGCTTGAGATAGTTAGAGAGGCATCCAGCATAGTTGAGG
>MAIU01000004.1 GCA_003344655.1 Candidatus Korarchaeota archaeon NZ13-K | reverse complement strand
GATCTGGATTATGACATAGAGGTGGTGGAGTTCGATGACAGTCCGGAGAGGTTCATAATGAATCTTCTGAGCCCGGCAAGGGTTAAGAAGGTGAGGATAGTCCAGCAGAGCGATGGGATAACTGCCATAGCCTACGTTTTGGATGAGGACAAGAGCGTGGCCATAGGGAGGAACGGGAGGAGGATAAAGAGGGCCAAGCTCCTCGCCAAGAGGTGGTATGATATAGACAACATTAAAATAGCGACGTGGGCACCTGATAACCCTTGAGGTGATGGGATGGGTAAGAAATCCCCGCTGGGTCTCTACGCCGCCAGGATGCTCAGGGAGAAGTATAAGGAGAAGAGGCTGCACAGCTGGAGGATAAGGAGGAGGCTCTACAGGCTGAAGGAGAAATTCGACCCCCTGGAGGGGGCCCCGATGGCCAGGGGCATAGTGCTGGAGAAGGTTGGTCTTGAAGCTAGACAGCCTCATTCAGGACTGAGGAAGGCTGTTAAGGTGCAGCTGGCCAAGAATGGTGTGATAATCACGGCCTTCGCCCCGGGAGACGGCGCCCTCAATGTGATAAATGAGCACGATGAGGTGGTGGTTGAGGGGATCGGTGGCTCCAGGGGCAGGTCGATGGGCGACATCCCAGGAGTCAGGTTCAAGGTGATAAAGGTCAATGGGGTGTCGCTGGAGGCGATACTCCGGGGTAAGAAGGAGAAGCCAAGCAGGTGATCCTCATGAGTGAGGAGAGGGGTCAGCAGGTCGGGACCTCCGGGTCCAGACCAGAGATAAGGCTGTTCGGGAGATGGAGTTACGAGGGCCTGAGGATAGAGAACCTAGCGCTCAGGAACGTGATCTCACTCAAACCGGTTTACCTGCCGCACACCGGAGGGAGACACGAGCACAAGAGGTTCGGGAAGCTGGAGATCCCCATAGTGGAGAGGTTGGTCAACAGGCTGATGGGACAGGCGATCAACGCCGGGAGCAGGAAGGATCACGTCAATAGCAAGAATCAGGGAAAGAAGCTGAAGGCCATGAGGACCGTGAAATACGCCTTTGAGATAATAGAGCTGAGGACAGGTAAAAATCCTATACAGGTTTTCCTGGACGCCATAGATAACTCGATAATAAGGGAGGAGGTGACCAGGATAATGTACGGAGGTATAAGCTACTTCCACGCCGTTGACACCTCCCCCAGCAGGATGGTGGATCTGGCCATAAGGCACATAGCCCAGGGAGCCGCCATGAAAGCCTTCAGAAGTCCCAGGAGCCTGGCCGAGGCTCTGGCTGAGGAGATAATTGCAGCGGCCGAGTACGACAGGAACAGGAGCTTCGCCATAAGGAGGAAGGAGGAGATAGAGAGGATAGCCCTGAGCAGCAGGTGAGGTGATCCGGATGGAGGGTCAGAACAGGAACCTCCCGCTATCCCATCTCAAGAAGTCCCATGGGGCGGAGGTCACGGTCAGGCTGAAGAACGGGAGTCAGATAGTCGGAAAGCTCGTGGTATACGATGAGATGATGAACCTGGTTCTGGACTCTGCCAGGGAGATCGATCCCATATCTGGGGAAGTGAGGAGGAGCGTGGGAACGCTCTTCATAAGGGGAAACAACGTCCTCTTCGTCACGTTGGAGTGATCACTCCACAGTAACGCTCTTGGCCAAGTTCCTCGGCTTATCCGGATTCCTGCCCAGTTCTAACGCTGTGTAGTAGGCTATGAGCTGGAGGGGGACCGCGTAGACAATCGGCGATGTGAGTTCATCCTTAACATCGACGCAGATCCTCCTATCGGATGGTAGGCTCACCTCAGGCGGTTGGATCGTTACCGTGAAGGCCCCCCTGGCCCTCACCTCCATCAGGTTGTACACTATCTTGCTCATCAGGGCCGTCTCGGTTGGGATCACCGCTATGACCGGCACTCCCTCCTCTATGAGCGCTAGGGGTCCGTGCTTGTACTCCCCAGCCGCGTAACCCTCGGCGTGTATGTAGCTTATCTCCTTCAGCTTGAGGGCGCCCTCCAGGGCCGTCGGGTAGTTCACCCCCCTGCCGAGGAAGAAGGCATCCCTCCTGAGCTTCATGACCTTGGACAGATCCTTGGCCTCCTCAACGAGCCCCTCCATGCTGTCCAAGATCACCCTGGAGACCTCCTCGAGGTCCCTCCTCAAATCAGCACCGGAATCGGGGTCGGATATGAGGGATGATACCACATACAGCGTGGCCACCTGGGCCGTGAAGGTCTTTGTGGCGGCCACCCCCACCTCGGGACCCGCCTGTATGAAGACGTGATCCTCTGAGAGCCTCGTTAGGGTGCTCCCCGGTACGTTCACTATCGAGAAGATCCTCGCCCCCTTCCTCCTGGCGATCCTCACGGCTTCCAAGACGTCGGCGGTCTCCCCAGACTGGCTTATGGCCAGAACGACGTCGCCCTCGCCCAGGTGGTGCGACCAGTCCGGGAACTCGGATGCTATAATCACTTCAGACCTAAGGCCGGAGATCCTGGAGAGGTAATACTTCCCTATCATGCCAGCGTGCAGAGATGTGCCAGCTGCCACTATTGAGAGCCATCCTCCTTCTAGGGCAAGCCTCAGCTTCTCTGAGAACTTCCTGTAGTACTCAACGGTCTCGGCTATCTTCCTCAATATGTGAGGCTGCTCCCATATCTCCTTCAGCATGAAGTGCTCATAGCTCCCCTTGTCCATCTGCTGAGGAACCCATTCCACCCTCTCCACGGTCTTTTCAACCTCCAAAAGCCTTCCCTCCATCAGCCTCCAGACCCTGATGCTCTCAGGGGTCAGCTCAGCCAGCTCCCCATCCTCCAAGAATATGAACTCCCTGGTCAGGTGGAGGAGCGCCGCTACATCGGAGGCGCAGTAGTTCTCCCCCCTCCCCAACCCTATGACGAGCGGGCTCTTGTACCTGGCCAAGAAGATAGAATGCATACCGGCCACTATCATAGCCACCGCGTAGCTTCCCCCCAACCTTCCTAGCGCGCTGGCCAGCGCGCTCACGGGATCCATTCCGCCTCTGATGCCCTCCTCCACCAGATGCACTATCACCTCGGTATCGGTATCCGATCTGAAGGAGTGCCCTCTCGCCATCAGCTCCTCTCTGAGCTCCTCAAATCCGTCCAATGTTCCGTTGTGAACCAGGGCTATCCTGCCGTCGCAGGATGTGTGAGGATGGGCGTTCTCCACGCTCACCCCACCGTGAGTCGCCCACCTGGTGTGCCCTATCCCGACCTCACCATCCTCCAGCGGATCACCGCCTATCACCTGATCTATCGTCCCGACCCCCTTCCTCACGAGGATCTCACCGTTCAGCGATACCGCAATCCCGGCAGAATCGTATCCCCTGTACTCCAAGTTCTTCAATGCTCTCAGCAGATCTGAGATCACTCCAGCGTTCCTCCTGGTGATCCCGGCTATGCCGCACATCCCTAGGACACCTCTTCCCCTGCGCTCCTCCTCCAGAGGTTCAAGATAAGTATTGTTATAGAAACGATCGAAATCGTGATCAAGCTCAGCAGGAGGACTGCCAGCGTGGTTGCATCGGACAGCACCATCTCCCTCCTCGACCTCACGAGCTCCCTCAACCCATTTATCTCGCCGGATATCTCCTCGTAGATTTTTGGAACGTCATCCCCGGAGGAGATCGACCTAACCCTTCCTTGAATCTCATCTAGCCTGGCGCTGAGGTTACGGTAAGCCCCCTCGTCCACCCTTGCCAGGGCCTCGATCTCACCCCTCAGCTCTGAGAGCTCAGACAGTAGCTTCCCCCTGTAGGACTCCACTATCACCTTCAGGTTGGTTGAGATCAGCTTCTCCGACCTGTTCAAAAGCTCCTCAATCCTAAGAGCGTCCTCGTAGGACAGATCACCGCCTAGCCTGGCCTCCGCCTCGGCCAGCAGGGAATCTATGGCCGATATGTTCGACAGGATCCCCCCCGGGAGGGGTATCAGATCATCCATCGCGCTCCTGTAGAGGGCTAGGAGCGACTGAAAGTCCCTCTTGGTCGAGTTAAGTTCCCTAGACAGGTATTCCCTGCTGTAGCCCGCTGGCCCCGGGCTGACGATCACCGTGAACAGCTTGGACTCCTTACCTATCCCGTAGGAGAGGGTCAGGTTAACCTCGTGAGAGCCGGGGACGCTCAGAGGGACTGGAATTGAGAAAAGCCCGTGGGTAGAGTTCATCACACTTTCCACCGCTGGAATCCCGTTCACATAAACTATCATGGTTGGCCTGAACTCCCTCGGGATCCCATCAACCCTGTAGCTCCCCTCGAGGATCAGTGGCTCACCCAAGCGAATAGTGTAGCTGAGGGGGGATGCCAGGAGGCTAACGCTTAGCCTCGGCCTCTGGACCATGAGGGATGAGGAGTTCCCTAGGGCACTCCTGAGACCCACCTCCCCCCTGACGAAGTATATCAGCTCGGCCCTCACGAAGTTCGGGCCCTCAAGCGAATCTAGGCTAACGTTCGCCGAGATTGCTATCCTCAGGGACTCCCCTCCCCTCAGCTCCCTCAGGCCCAGGTCCTTCACGAATAGTCCCCAGGGCGTCGCGAGCCTCAGCTTGCTCAGCAGTATCGTGCCATCCATGTTCGTGACGGAGACGTTTAGCTCACAGGGGAATCCGGCTATGCATGGCTCCCTGGGATCTATGCGGATTTGAACGGGCTCTTGAGAGGAGACGGGCATCAGTGAAGCTTGAGCGATGCAGAGGAGGATGAGCAGGGCAATCCTCTTACCCATCCCGTCACACCCTCGGGAAACTTTAATAAACGATTCATGCCCTACTCGCGCGAATGAGCGATTTGATAGTCGCTGGGGTGGACATAAAGTCCGGATCTCCGAGGTCAAAGGAGAAACCCATTTACTCCATCTCGATCCAGAGGGAGGGAGAGATATTATTTGAGGCTGAGGAGGTCTCCCTGGAGGAGATCTTCGAGCTGCTCAGGAGGTACGCTGTGAGCGTCCTCGCCACGGATAACGTTTTCGAGATAGCCCGGAACTCCGATGACCTGAGGAGGGTCATCAACTCCCTCCCTCCAAAGTGCAAGCTGGTCCAGGTTACCGGCTCGCCCCAGGGGATAAGGCCCCTCTCCTCGGTGGCCAAGGAAGCGGGTCTGAGCATGCCCCATTCCGACCCGCTCAGCACGGCCAGACTGGTGGCTCAGCTTGCTCTGAGGGGCGTGGGAATGGAGGCCATCGCCATATACCCTGAGACGAGGATACTGTTGACCAGGAACAGGAGCGTGAAGCAGGGAGGCTCCGGGAGCGAGAGGTGGAGGAGGTCCATAGAGGCCAGCATATTGAGCGAGGCGAACAGGATAGCCACTGAGCTTGATAGGGCCAATCTGGACTATGATCTATACGTTGAGAGGGCTTCAGGAGGCTTGAGAAGGGCGGAGTTCATAGTTTACGCGGATCCCGAGGAAGTCAGGAAGGTGGTGAAGGAGAGCAGCTCCTGGTCCCCCTTCAGGATAAAGATAAGTCACTCCTGGAGGAGCAAGGTCAAGTTTCCAGGTGAGCAGTTCTCAACGATCCCCAGATCGAGACCGCTCATAGTTGGCATAGATCCCGGGATGTCCGTGGGCCTCGCTGTGATAGACCTGAACGGAGAGCTACTCGCATTGAGGACGATGAGGAGGGCCTCGAGATCCGAGATCATAGAGGAGATATTGAACCACGGCTATCCCGTAATAATAGCGACGGATGTGAATCCGCCTCCCAAGAGCGTCATCAGAATAGCCAACATGTTCGACGCAAAGCTCGTGGTTTCGAAGTACGATATGAGCTCCGAGGAGAAGAAGAGGATAGTGGCGGAGTACGAGGAGAGTAGAGGTGTGAGAGCCGGGAGCTCTCACGAGAGGGACTCTTTGGCTGCCGCCCTCAAGGTCTACTACAGGGTGAAGAACCTGATAGCGAAGGCCAGGGCGAGGGCTGAGGAAGCTGGCCTCGCCAAGGACTCAGATGCCATAGTCAGCAAGGTCCTCAGGGGAACTCCAATCTCCGTGGCCATAGAGGAGGTCTCCTCGAAGTACGAGGAGTCCCACAGGGAGTCCAGGTATCTCGAATTGAGGAAGGAACTGGCTAAAGCGGACAATTACGCCAGGAGGCTGTTACTGAAGATTGAGGAGCTCAGGGAGGAGTTGAGGAGATATAAGGAACTACTCAGGAGGAAGGATGAGGAGATAGCTGAGCTTAGGAGGAGGTTGGAGTATCTGGAGGATGAGAGGAACCTAGAGATTGAAATCGATAGGAGGATATCCATCAGGGACTCAAGGATAAGGGAGCTGGAGAGGGAGCTGGAGAGGGAGAGGTGGCAGAACGAGATACTGAGATCCCAGCTCAGGAGCCTGATGGATTCGAGGGAGGAGATCCCGGGGATAAGGCTGAGGGTGCTCTCGTCACTATCCAAGGAGAGGGTGGACTCCCTCTCGGAGACCGGGGGGGCCGAGGCCATC
Source organism: Candidatus Korarchaeota archaeon NZ13-K (assembly GCA_003344655.1). Lineage (NCBI taxonomy): Archaea > Thermoproteati > Thermoproteota > Candidatus Korarchaeota archaeon NZ13-K. The sequence goes on along the minus strand of MAIU01000004.1, from coordinate 34,445 downwards.
TTGGTGCTCGACGCATCGGGTGCCAGCGGCAGCGTCGCGAGGAGGCTGAAGAACCTGGGTGTTAAAATCCTGCTCTATAGGGGGAGCCCTCCACCCTCGGACTTCCTGGAGGCGGCCTCCGAGGAGGGTATATTCGTGGACTCCGAGAGCAACTACAGGATAGCCTGGAACGGTGTGACCCCAGTGATCCCGTTCGATGAGGCCCTGAAGCTGCTCGCTAGGAGCGAGGAGGCCGAGGCTCCTGGGGTAGGGAGGAGGGGATTGGACGTGATGGGGATAATCCTCGACTACAGACGGTCACTCGCAAGGCAGGGGGAGTGTGATGCGCAGGGGGGCTGAGGCCATGAGTTCAATGAAAGCCTGCTTCTACTCATCTGCGTACTTCAGCCGAGCGTCTCTCCATTCTCCACCGCACCGCTGAATGGGAACCCATCCCACTCAGGATCCTCAGCGGGGCATCTTATAGGGTATCTGGCGAACCTCACCCCGGAGGCTAACATATATTAATGGCACGCCCACTGGTAGCCGGGTGGTGGAATGCCTAGGGGAACTCACGGTGCCCTGAACAAGGCTGGTAAGGTGAGATCGCTGACACCCAAGGTCGAGGCCAGGGAGAGGCGAAGCCCTCCTCCCAGAGCGAGGATCAGGTCACTGTATCACAAGAGATACGTGCTGGGTAGGAAGCCGGGCCAGCATCCGATATGAGTAGGCAGGGGTTTCGTTGAGGGCGTTCATAGCCTTACAACCCTTCGGCCTCATCGCGCTTGATGAGAGGGGGGAGCTCCTGGAGGGCCTCCCCTTCCCGAGGGATGCGGAAGCCATCTCAAACCTCGTGAGGGACAGGGAGTTCCTCAGGAGATCCCTGAAGGAGCTGATGGGTAGGATAAACGCCGATGAGATCGTGGTCAATGACGCTAGGCTCAAGGAGCTGCTCGACGAGATGGGGGTTCACGCCTCGCTATCCCCCGGGGAGAGGCCCTTCTCCAGCCTAAGGAGATCCCCGCTCAGATACGCCTCCCAGCTGTGGGGGGATCTGAAACAGAGGGATTACCTCTCCCTGCTTAATGAGATAGGGATCCTAGTGACCAGGGCAAGGGTGAGGGAGCAGCTCAGCTCGCTCGATCAGCAGGTGATCAAGGCGGTAGATTTCGTCGACCACTCGAACAAGGCATTGAACATGATCGCGCCGACCATAAGGGAGTGGTACTCCGTGCACTTCCCGGAGCTTAATGAGATACTTGAGGATCACTACGATTTCATCAAGCTGGTCTCGATAGAGCCCGACAGGAACAAGATGAGGGAGGATGCGCTCAGGAGAGCGGGATTCAGTGACAAGATGATAAGCAAGATCATTGAGGCCTCGAGGAATTCTATGGGAGCGGACTTGAGTGAAGTCGACCTCCAATCCATAAAGAGCGCGGCATCCAGCTGGATAGCCCTGTACGAAGCGAGGAGGGCGATGGAGAGCTACATAGAGGACCTCATGAGGAGGGCGGCACCCAACCTCTCGGCCGTGGTGCATCCCCTCGTGGGGGCCAGGTTGATAGCGATAGCGGGCAGTTTGGAGAGGCTGGCCAACCTGCCGGCGAGCTCGATACAGATCCTGGGGGCCCACAAGGCCATCTTCATGCACCTAACCAAGGGAACGAAGCCTCCGAAGCACGGCGTCATCTTCCAGGCGAAGGAGATCAGGAGTGCTCCTAAGAGCTTGAGGGGGAAGATAGCCAGGCTCCTAGCCACTAAGATAGCGATAGCTGCCAGAGTCGATTTCTACGGAGGGGGGAAGTACATAGGGGATCAACTGAGGAGGGAGATAGATGAGAAGATCAAGAGGTACACGGAGGCGATGAGCGGTGAGGGTTAAGGAGGATCAGAACTTCAAGAACGTATATTGGATAGTGGACGGCAAGAAGCAGCTGGCTACGAGGAGCCTAACCCCGGGGATCAGGGTCTACGACGAGACGTTGAGGGAGATAGGGGGGATAGAGTACAGGATATGGAATCCGAAAAGGTCGAAGTTAGCCGCGGCCATTCACAACGGGCTGAGGAACTTCCCTTTCAGGAAAGGTTCGAGGGTGCTGTACCTCGGGATAGCCTCGGGCACGACCGCTTCTCATATAAGCGACGTGATAGAGGAGAGCGGCATCATATTCGGCGTTGAAGTAGCTCACTGGGTGATCAGGGATCTCCTGAGAGTTGCCGAGTTCAGGAAGAACATAGTCCCCATACTTGAGAGCGCCAGAAGGCCCCAGAACTACAGCTGGCTGGTGACGGAGGTCGATGTCATTTATGAGGATGTCGCCCAGCCCGATCAGGTCGATATACTCCTCAGGAACTCCGACCTCTTCCTCAAGAGCGGAGGGATCGCCATGATCGCCGTCAAGGCTAGCAGCATAGACGTCACGCTTCCTCCCAAGAAGATCTACAAGAGGGTCGAGAGGGAGGTTCTGGAGACGGGGAGATACGAGCTCCTCGAGACGGTGGACCTCTCGCCCTACGATCCTAAGCACGCAATTATAGTCTTTAGGAAGAAGTGAGTTTCCTCAGAAGATCCTCTAGCTCACTTTTACTGGCTGTCGTCTTCACTCCAAGGGGATCAAGATGAGACCTTGCCGCAAAGTGTCCCATTTCCCTCAAGGACTCTATTACAATGCTGATCTTCGGGATCCTGATGTTGAGCTCCGAGCAGATGTCGTCCAGCTTGTAGTAGAAGGGAGGCCCGTCCGCCTCCTCCCTGAGTCTCTCCACCAAGTTTTCAACCTCCTCATTGATGGGCTTCAGCTCATCCAGGAAGTCCTTGCTCACGAGACCACCGAGCCAGACCGGTCCCATCCAACCCCCGGAACCGGGCAGCTCGTCAACCCCCCTCATCAACTCGAAACCCCCATCCCTCTGGGCCAGCCAGCCGAGTTGCCCGAGCAATCTCTGGGCCCTGCTAGCCCCCCTCTCTATCCTGAAGTAGGCCCTGATGTAGTGCGCCTCGCCGTAGGAGAGGAGGGGCTCCGCCGCGAGATCCAGCCTGGCGGCGGTCCTGACCACGAAGGATATCAGGGCTCTTATTCCGAATTCCTTGCAAAATGGTAGTTTTCTACCTGAAACTCCGTAATATCTGAAAAGTTTTTTAGGATAAATCCCGAAGAGAGGGGGCTCGTCCGTCGCCGTCACCCCCAGGATCCCCCCGCCCCTCACGGCCCTGAGGGAGGAGTCTATGAAGGGAGCTGGGGATCCGAATGGGTCTAGATCGAGGTAATCCACCCTCTCCCCCTCCCATGCCATCCTCTCCGCCTCTAGCCTTGCATCGGAACATCTCACCCTGATGCCAGTCGCCCTGTTCAGCCTGACATTGATCCTCATGACCTGCACCGAGAGGCAGTTGGAGTCGCACGCGATCACCTCGTCCGCCCCGCCCTCCAGCCTCAGCCTCAGGGCCCTGACACCCGAGGCCGCCATCAGGTCGGCGGCGCTCCTCAGGTTGAGGGATGAGAACACGGTCACTGAGAGATCCCTGTTGAGCTTCATCCTGGGGTTGTAGAAAACGGGGGCTTTCGTGTAGGGTATTCCCCTCCTCTCCAGCTCCTCCAGATCCGTGGAGTAGAACGACACCCTCCCCTCGCTATATAAGCGCAGGCTAAGCGTTACCCTGGAGCTCACGATGGTGAGGGGGAGGAAGTTCATTATAACCGGAAGGCCGGGCTCCGGCAAGTCCACCTGCGTGGCGGCGCTGATTCAGGGGCTGAGGGAGAGGGGCGTGAGGGTTGGAGGGATAAGGACCCCGGAGGTCAGGGAGGGCGGTATAAGGACGGGGTTCCTGGTTGAGGACATACTGACAGGGGAGAGGGAGCTCTTCGCATCGACGACGTTCAGTGGGGGCCCCTCAGTGTCAAAGTACGTGGTCGATCTGGGGAGGTTCGAGTCCGTGGCTATACCGGCGCTCATCAGGGCAGCCGAGGAGTGCGAAGTCATCGTGATAGATGAGATAGGTAAGATGGAGCTTCTCTCAAGGAGGTTCATCGAGCAGGTTAGGAGAATATGGTATTCTGATGTGATCGCCGTGGGAACTGCCCCTCTGGTCAGGATAAGCGAGGTCGAGGAGTTGAAAAGGTTGTCGGAGGTCATCCACATAGAGAGGGGACATTCGGAGGAAGTCGCCAGGTATCTCCTCGATAAGATATGCCTTCATCTCTCAACCTGATCTGAGGTCTTAATCCCCTTCGGAGGGTGCTTGACGAGCCTCTCATCCCCCCTCTCGACCAGGTAGACCCTTCTCCCAACAACCCCTCTCGCCTCATCCAAGGGGAGGAGCACCTTCACGAGGGCATAGGGTTCATGCACCGGCCCTATTATGTCGCTGATCACCCCTATCACCGTTAGATCATCGAGGGCGACCTTCAGATCCTTCAGATCCCCTTTTATGGGTGGTTTGAGCTTCACCAGGAAATTCCTGGATCTAGTTACCCTTACCACTTCTCCCAAGAACCTCAATCCTCTGCCTCACCATCTCCCCGGCCAGCAGTCTCAGGAGCTCCTCCTTCCTCCCATCGTAATGCACTAGGACCCTCCCCTCGAACTTGTACCATCTGGAGGGTCTGGCCTTATCCCTCTCCACCTCAAAGCTTATTGAGAGGGATTTAAGGGCGTTCACAATTTCCTGGAGGGTAGGTCCCCTCAAGGAAAGGGCCTTCGGTACCCTCCTGCCCTCCCCCCTGCTGAGCCTGGAGTCGAAGTAGGAGGGATATATCACCTTCCCCCTACGAGGCAACCTCCTCCCTCACCAGGACCCCGTTGAGGATGCCGTGCTGCCCCGTCCTAGAGGTCACCCTGACCACACCCAGCTCCGTCCTGACCAGAGCGCCCCTGGTTATTATCCCCCTCCTGCTCAGCACCTTGTCAGAGGGGTTCTCGATGAACCCGAGGATCCTGGCCCTTCTGGTGACACCTCCGCCCAAGGCCACGTTGATCTGATCCCCGGCTATCAGCCTCAGCTTAAGGCCTCCTCCCCTAACCCTCACGATCTTCAGCCTCCTCTCGCCTATCCTCGTGAAGGCCGGCGCCCTTCCAGCCTCACTCTTCCTCTTCCCCCTGCTGACCCTTATCTTGCCACCCGTCGGCTTCCTACCGCCCGGCATCACGGGACCGTGGTAGTAGTAAGGCATGGTTTGACCCCCGGTGTAGCTCGTGAGGAGCCATTAAAAAAGTTGAGTAGTAGGGAGAACAGCGCCGAGCCGAATATGATGGATATGTCCAGCTGAGTCAACCCTATCTCGGTCCTCGTTATCAGGAGGGGCCATACAATTGGATAGGAGAAAGTTTCCTCCCCTCTCATGAACTTCCCGTAGGAGTATCCTGAGATCAGGCCCAGGAGAGCCGATAGGAGGAGCATGCCTATGAAACCCAGGTCCATAAGCATGCCTATGAAGATCGTTGGTGTTATCCCGAAGTCCTTGCCGAATATCCCCCTCCCTATCGTTTGGGATGGGTGTAGGGGGATCGATGTGAGCCAGAATGGCTCCACAGGGAAAGGTCTCAGGAAGTATGATGCGAGCTCCTTGGAGTAATAGTAGGTGGTGCTCATGCGGAATAGAGGTCTCTCCAGCGCGGAAACCTTGAGTTCCGTCCTCATGACGTCTATCCCTATGTACAAGAAAAATATGGATAACAGGGTCAGATATGCCAATTTTCTGCTCCTTCTCGAGAGTATGAGGAACGTGGAGAGCAGTATCAGTATGGCATCCGCCCTGAACCCGTGCAGCAGCATCAGGATCACGCTGAGCAGGAAGAAGGAGGATGAGACCGCCCTTTTACCGAGATCCAGCAACCACTCGAGTATGCTTGGATAGGATATGAAGATCAGGAACATCCCGAAGGCCCCCTCGAGGGGTATGCTGGAGGAGGACCTCAGCTCTATCACGCTGGGGATCGTGAAGAAGGAGTGAGCGGTCATGAGGGATCCCACGGAGAAGGTGAGGATCGAGTAAACCGGGGGTCTCACTCGCTTGAGCCGGACCAGGAGGGGGGATGCGTTCGCGACAGCCAGCCAGGCCGATGATATGAGGAGAGAAAGTTGACCCGCCATCCTGTAGAAGGAGAAGAATATCACGAGGAAAACCATGAGCTCGGAAGATGCAAGTAGGATCAGGGGGCTCTCGAGGCGCCTCGATAGTGCCGATCCCGCGGTGAATGCCAGGATGCCCGAGAGCGATGAGATGAACCAGCTAATCGAGAAGCCGAACTTAATAGTGCCTAAGATGAGGAAGAGAGAGAGTAAGCCAGCTATTCCGGTGGACGGATGCAGCAGGATGCTGTGGAGGTCCCTCATCTCCCCGGCCTCAGAGAGAGCACCACTATCGATGCTGAGAGCAGGAGGTATAGGTAGACGTTGAGGTCCAGTATTCCCGTCTCGATACCCACCATCACGTAGGAATATATGACAGCGTGAGGGCCAAGGAGGGCATCGCATTTCCCGGAGAACCTTTGCGAGAGGGCTAGTATGTACGAGTAGATGAGGCTCGCGACCAGGGCCCCGGGCAGGCCCCAATCGAGGAGGGGTCCTCCTATGAGGGTGGCCGTCGTCGAGACATCAGCTCTACCCATGGTGTAGATGCCTATGAGGTTCCTGGGACCGTACCTGGGGCCGCTTATCAGCCCCAAGGAGGAGATAGCCGCGAGATGCACGTATCCGTTGGTCACGGGCCTCATCCCGTAGATCCTGACCATCGTGTCCAGGGCCGCGACGGTTATGGTGGGCCTGTAGAGGACAGAGAGGATGGGGTTCTGGACGAGTCCCGTTGCCACTGACCTGAACGCCCCCACACCGACGAAGGCTATGACAGCGAGCATGAGAGCTGGCAAGATGAACCCAAGACCGATAAGCCTCCTCCTGTAAAGTATCAACGTCACGGCAAGCAGGTAAGCTATCATCTCCGTCCTGAAGGCCAATAGGAGGGATGGTATGAATCCTATTATCGAGAAGGCTATGGCATCGCACCTCCTCAGTTTGGAGGATGATAGGATGAAGGCTGCCCCCGGAACGGTGGTCCAGGAGAGGTAATTGAGGATCGCTGAGAGCCTCCTCCTGACCTGCTCATCTAGCAGGGGTATCCCCCCGGAGTTGACGAGCTGCACAACGAAGGAGGCGTAACCCACCAGGAACATGATGACTCCGAGCAGAAGTACGATCCCCCTGACTTCCCTCACCTCCATGTCATCCTCGGCCCTAGCGAGGACGATCCCGAGCAGCATTGAGGCCAAGGTTAGGATCAGCAGCAGGAGGGTGGCCCCTGAGATCCTGACAAGGGACATCGTGAAGAAAAGCAGGAAACCTATGGGGAGCGCGAGAGGCGAGAAGAGTATATCAAGCACCCTTTTGATGATCCGATTCTCCTCCTCACCCCTCCCAGATCTGAAGGGCACGGGGAGCTTCCCAATAGATCCACAGATTCCCCTGAGCGCTCTCACTGCGTGGGAGTCCTCGTAAGCTGAGCTCAAGATGCTGTATAATGAGTGAAGTGACCTGTAGGTGATACTCTCCCTGATCAACTTCGAGGGACCAACCCCAGCCAGTCTCCTCCCCAGGAATGAACTCCTAGCGGATCTCAGAAGAATCGACAGCAACAACTCCGATCCCCTAGGGCTTGACTGTGTAGGTTAGCTTCGAGAGGTCGAGCAGCTTGGAGTACCTCCTAGCGTTATCCAGTAGTTCGGCGTAAACGGAGACCCCGGTCAGGGGTCTCTCGGTACCTATGAAGACGTAGCCCTCGTTGAGAATGGCGGAATCGTACGTTATGTTGAGCTCCCTGAGTATGGAATCTATCTTCCTCAGGTCCTCAGTCGTCAGGAAGTTCCTCTGGGTGTAATCGAATATCATCACGATGTAGGAATCGCCTAATGAGAAGTAGGGATAGCCCCAGGGTATCCTGCTGTATATCGCGTTCCTTAGAGCATTGTAGATGAAGGCGTTGGGCTTAAACCCGGGGACGCTGAGGACGAGGGAGGACCTTATCAGCACGTTCCTGACCCCGTATCCTCCCGCAATATCCCTGCAAATATCCTCTAGTTTCTCGGATATTTCTGATAAACTGCTTCCATTAATCTGATTTATGTAAATTCTTATTACAGATGGAGTGGCTGTTTTGAAGGTTATTTTGGTTGCAGCTATATCCTCAACGTACGCGTTGGGTCCCCCTATGGTGATCCTGCCACCCCTGTACCAGCCCATCAGCCTGGTCTCATAAGCCCAAGTTATGAGGACATCGTCGTGAAACTCCGTCGCATTGACCGTCCAAGTCCCATCGATCTTGGCGTAAACCAAGTAGCCGAGGCCCGATAGCCTGCTAAATTCGAGAGCAGCGTTCCTTATGTTCAACCCGGAGAAGGAGCTCACCTCCTGGGGGGGAGGGACCAGGTTCTCATAGGCGTAATAACCGCCGAGAATTGAGATTATGATGAGTAAAAAAAGATCGAAGGCGTTTATTCCCAGTACCCTTCCTGACTCTCTATCGATCCATTTCATCCGTATCCGGTGCCTTCAGTCGAATTCAGATTTAAACTCACCGCCACCCTCCTCTTCCTCTCCGCCCTTGCCCTTCTCCTTACCCTTCTCCTCGTAAGGCTTCGCAGCTATTATGTCGTCCGTCTTTATTATCAGTATCGCCGTCTCCGTGGCCGCTGCTATGGCGTTCTTCACACCCCTATACGTGTCCACGACGCCTATCTCGGCCATGTCCCCTACCTTGCCGTTGAGCACATCTATGCCGACTGAGGTCTTCCCAGACTTGTGGGCATTCCTCAGCTCCACTATCGCATCCACAGCGTCCATGCCGGCGTTCTCAGCCAGTATCCTGGGGATGCTCTCCAGGGCGTTGGCGAAGGCCTCCATGGCAAGCTGCTCCTTACCCTTCTCGGTGTGCGCATACTCCCTGAGCCTTATGGCGAGCTGCTCCTGTATCGATCCTCCGCCGTAGAAGATCTTCCCATCCTCCACCACGTTTCTGACAACGTAGAGCGCATCCTTGAGACCTCTCTCGGCCTCATCTAGTATCGTATCAGCTCCAGCTCTCAGCAGGATCGTTACGGCCCTTGGGTTCTCGCACTCCTCTATGAACACCATCTTGTCATCTCCTATCTTCCTCTCCTCGACAAGTCCAGCCTTTCCAAGCTCATTCTCAGTTAGATCGTCCAGATTGTTCACTATCTTACCTCCAGTGGCCTTCTCCAGCCTCTGCATGTCCTTCTCGCTCACCCTCCTTACGGCCATTATGCCGTACTTGGCCAGGAAGTGCTGAGCCACCTCATCTATGCCCTTCTGGCAGAACACAACGTTGGCACCGACCGAGTGTATCTTCTCAACCTTCTCCCTCAGGATCCTCGTCTCCTGCTCTATGAACTCCCTGAGCTCCTGCGGAGATGATATTTGAACCTCCATGTCTATCTCGGGCTTCTTTATCTCAAGAGGAACGTTCAGCAAGGCTATCTTGGCGTCCTTCACCCTCTTAGGCATGTCTCCATGAACCACCTCCTTGTCCAGTATCACCCCCTTTATGAACTCGGTCTCGGCGAGGCTCTTCCCCTTCTTCTTCACGATCTTAACGTTATCTATGTCGACGTACCTCTTGTCCCCCTTCATCTCCTCAACGGCCTTAACAGCTCTTACAGCTATCTCCGCTAGCTTCTTCTTCTCAGCGCTCACAAGCTTGCTGCTCATAGCAGTTTCAGCCACCTTGATAAGCCATTCCTCGTTATCAGGATCCACCTTTATCGCCAGCTTCTCCAACTCACTCTCAACGAACTTTAGGGCTCTCTCATAGCCCTCCACTATCACCGTGGGATGTATGTCCTTCTGCAGGAGCGCCTCGGCCTCCGTGAGGAGCTCTCCCGCCAGAACGACGCTCGTGGTTGTCCCATCCCCAACCTCCTTGTCCTGCGCCTTGGCCAGGTTCACCATGAGCTTGGCCGCTGGATGGGCCACCTCCATCTCCTGCAGTATCGTGGCTCCATCGTTGCTCACCGTTATGTCACCGAGCGAGTCGACTATCATCTTGTCCATTCCCTTGGGGCCTAATGTCGTCTTTACGGCGTCAGCTATCGCCCTGGCGGCCATTATGTTTATCCTTCTCGCCTCATCACCCCTTGTCCTCGTGGTCCCCTCCTTCAATATCAGGACTGGTCTTCCACCGACTGTAGCTAGGGCCATCACGGATCCCCCCGTTAGCAGAACGTTGCTCTAGGCGCGGTCACGTACGCGCATGAGTTATAAAAATTACCCCCAAGGTCAGGAGCGCTGGAGGTGGTCATTGTGGTGAGAATAGCCATAATAGGAGGAAGTGGCCTCTACAAGCTTCTGAAGAATCCCAAAATAGTGAGATTGGACACTCCATTTGGTTCGTGCGATGTGAGCTTGGGTGAGTTCGCGGGTGAGGAGGTGGCCTTCATACCGAGGCACGGCGCTGCGCACGAGCTACCCCCGTTTAAGGTGAATTACAAGGCCAACTTGTACGCCCTGAACATGCTGGAAGTTGAGAGAGTGATAGCCACGAATGCAGTCGGTGCTATAAACCCGGATCTGGAGCCCGGGACCATAGTTATACCTCACGACCTGATAGACATGACCAAGTGCAGGGACTTCACTTTCTTCGACGGGAAGACGAGGATAAGGGTCAGGGGAAGGGAGATAGGCGGTGTTGTGCACGTCTCGATGACGCCCCACACGTACTGCCCTGAGATAAGGTCCTCCATACTGGAGGCCGCCGAGAGCCTCGGGTTGGGCCTGAGGGATGGAGGGGTCTACGTGTGCACTGAGGGCAACAGGTTCGAGACAGCCGCCGAGATCAGGGCATTCTCGATCCTGGGAGGCGACATCGTCGGAATGACAGGATGTCCCGAGGCTTCCCTAGCCAGGGAGCTGGCCCTATGCTATGCCAGCATCTCCCTGGTCACGAACTACGCCGCTGGTGTCAGCGGGAGGGTTAAGCTGACACAGAAGGAGGTTTTAGAAATATTCTCAAGAAGATTGGATGATCTGATCGTCCTCCTGGAGGAGAGTGTGAGGAGGATCCCTAAGCGGAGGGCATGCGCCTGTAAGGATGCCCTCTCAGAGTTCCTCACCTAGCCAGGATGTAAATTTTTAACATTTTGGATGAGTGCCTAACCGCCAACAGAACAAAACTTTAATTTTTCCTGGCCGGGCACAACCGCGGTGATGTCATGAAGACCAGGAGGGTACCCACCCTCGATGACCTCTACATCGAGAACAAGAGGGTCTTTTTGAGGGCAGATATGAACGTTCCCGTTGGAGATAACGGGGAGATCATGGATAATGAGAAGATAAAGCAGGCCGCGAAGACGTTAAAGGAGTTGATTGAGAGAGGAGCCTCCGTCGTCGTGGGGACCCATCAAGGTAGACCTGGGAGCAGTGATTTCATAACAACGGAGCCCCACGCCGCCGAGTTATCCAAGGAGCTCGGGATAGAGGTCGAATACGTTGACGGGGTGTTCTCAAGCGAGGTTAGGTCCAAGATAATGAGCATGAAGAGAGGGGATGTCCTGATGCTCGAGAACCTCAGGTTCATGGCCGAGGAGAACATTGAGGGTGATCCTAGGGATCTGATAAAGACGCACTTGGTTCAGAGGTTGGCCCCGCTGTTCGATGCATACGTCAACGATGCCTTCCAGGCGGCCCACAGGAGCCAGCCCTCGCTGGTGGCCTTCCCCTACCTCCTACCCTCGGCCGCCGGTAGGAACATGCAGAAGATGCTGAATGAGATGCTGGAGCTGGACTCGGTCAAGGGAAGGAGGATCCTGATACTCGGGGGGGCGAAGGTCCCCGACAAGCTGAAGGTCATGGTCCACTCCATAAGGAACGGGAAGGCCGCGGAGGTGCTCACGGGAGGACTCGTGGGCATGCTCCTAGCCGTGGCTGCCGGTCATAAGCTCGATGGTAAAATGAGGAAAATGAAGGATCTGGACCTACTGATCCCAGCGGCTAGGGAGATACTGAGCGAGGCCTCCGGCAGGGTCCTCTACCCGGTCGATTTCCTAGTTAAGGGTGAGGACGGCAGTCTCGAGAATTACCCCGTCTACGCCATCCCCGAGAACGGAGAGATCGTGGACATAGGAGTGGGGACCATTGAGCTCTATAAGGAGAGGCTCAAGGGCGCCGATATAGCGATAGCGAACGGGCCGATGGGCATCTTCGAGAGACCGGAGTCCAGGAGAGGGACCCTAGAGATAGTGAATGCCATGGAAAAATTTGCCAAGATATCGGTGCTCTGCGGGGGTCACCTGAGCGCGGCCGCTGACATGGTCGGCGCAAAGGGGAGCAGGGTGTACACGGCAGGGGGCGCCGTGATGTACGGGCTCGCGGGTCTTCCCCTGCCCGCGGTCGATGCGCTGAGGGAGAGCGTGGCCAGATGATAAGGGTTGGGATACTGGGGCATGATCCCCATACCCCGCACATAGCTGAGGCCCTGAGGAGGCAGCCGGACATCGAGGTCGTGGGCTTCTACTCGCACGGACCCACTTTCCTCTCGAGGGAGTTGGCCGGCATCGGTGACCTGTTCTGCAGCAGATCCCAGTTCGAGTTTTTCAAGGAGAAGGGAATCAGGATAAGTGGTTTCCTTGAGGACCTCCTTGAGGGTGTGGATTTCCTGCTTGAGTACGATCCAAGAGACTTGAGCGTGAGGCTCACCTTCGAGGGGACTGGAGTCAGGCTGGATCCCAGGGATGTGACCTCATACAGGTTGGCGGATCTCCCCCTGGCCGAGGTTTCCATAAGGTGGGTCTCAAGCTCCCTCTACTGCTGCCCCTTCTTCAGGCCGGCCTTGCTGGACGTGAAGCTCTCTAGGGAGGAGAGCCGCGAGTTCCTCGTGGATTCCCTCCTCTCAGCTAGGAGGATCAGCTCCTTGAATGAGGAGGTTGACCTGAGTGACCTCTGCATTTACTACCCCTTCTTCAGGAGCCACACCCTCTTCTCGCTGATAGTCCTCCTCAGATCCCTGCAGCTCTCAGATGACGGGAGATCTCTCAGCCTCCTCTCGCTTTATGGGATATTCTCCACGATACCGGAGGCTATAGACACCATGAGAGAGTCCGTAGGGGTGAGCAGGGAGATCTCCTCCTCCATCACGGACCATCACTTAAGTATAAAAAGCGGGCTGCTTCACTGAGTCAGGTGATCCTTTGGAGGAGTCTCAGGAGGCATCCTTTACTCCAAGGGCGATCCTCCTATCGATGGTCTTCGGACTCCTGATAATATTCGGTCAGAGCGTGATAAGGGGGGCTGGGGGTTACAGCTGGACCGGGGAGGCCGCTCTCGTGGTGATAGCCGTATCTTATGCCATCTCAAGTCTGAGCAGGAGGCCACTATCCCTGGGTGAGATTGGCGTCATCTTCGGATCCGTCGAGGTGATCACAGTATTGTTCATAGGCTGGCAGTACCTGCTCCCCTCCTGGGCCGTAGCTGCCCTCTCCAGGGATTTCCCTCTGAAGCAGATCCTTCCCAGTTTCCTGGTGCCGAGGGAGGAGGATGCCCTCAGGAGCCTCCTGCTTGGAGGTGATCTCAACTGGGGGGCCTGGGCCCTCCCCCTGATATACGCTATGCTGTTTGCGATAGTCCTTTCACTATTCTCCTACTTCAACGTGATACCCCTGAGGAGGTTCTACATAGAGAGGGAGAAGCTGGTATTCCCCGTGGCCACGGTGGCGGCGAGCTTCTCCAAGATAGTGAGGGAGAGGGGGAGGGAGCTCAGATTCCTCTGGCTTGGCATCCTCTCGGGCTTCACGATAGCGCTCTTCCAGAAGGGTCACCTCCTGGAGGCCATATGGGAGGAGTTCCCGGCCGTCGACCTCAGGTTCGACCTCACGCCCCACCTCCAGGGACCTTTCCCTGGAGGGGCCTTTGGAATGGATAGCGCTGCACAGATAACCCCTGACCTCATCGCCTGGTCCTTCCTCATACCCCTAGGGGTTCAGGTTTCCGTTTGGGTGACCGCGATCGTCGCCTACCTGCTGATACCCCCGGTCCTCGTGAGGATGGGCCTGCTCCCCTATGAGGCAGGTCATGATTTCTCCTTCTACGTCTCCAACTCAGCTCTTAACGGTCCCGTACCATGGTATCACCTGAGCACGGGTCTCTACGTCGCCGTTGGTGTCATCCCGATCCTCCTAGGAGGCAGATACTTGCTCAGGAGCTTCAGGGAGTGGAGGGACGAGCCCCTACCCAGGAGGTGGGTTCTACTGGGATGGATCCTCACGTTCATAGGGAGCTCATTCCTGCTATCAGTCCTGGGGATGAGTCCCGTCCTGGCCTCAGCGATACTGGTGCTTCAGCTGGTGTACTGGCAGGGTTACATATGGACCCTGGGCATGAGCAACTGGATAGTACCCGTCAACTTGGGCGTGAGGGGTTTACTTTACAGCACCTTCTTCTCATCCGGGATCTTCAGCAGGGCATCGGCCGATGCCTTCTTCTCTGGCGCCGCCAATGCGATGATAACTGATTCCATCTCGGCCCAACCGACAGCTTCAGCTGAGGGATTCAAGTTCTCATCGGATACAGGAATGAGGGCGAAGACCATGCTGAGGGCCCAGGTCCTCGGGATGCTCTTTGGGGCCGTGGCTGGGGGACTGCTGCTGATTACATCATTCCACCTCTGGGGCGCCGCCAAGAGGCCCTTGGAGATGGCGGAGACGACGTACCCGGAGGAGGGCCTGCTCATGATGATGGGTGAGATGATGGGGTGGAGGCTCGATCACTTCATGGAGGGATTCGCTGTGGGCGCCCTCGCCTTCGCATTGAGAACCCTCTTTCCGGTGTTCGGAGTCAGCGCGATAGGGGTTCTCCTGGGGCTCCTTCTGCCACAATACGCCGCCCTATACATGATGACCAGCCTGCTGAGGTACCTCGCCGAGAGGTACGGGGGTGGTGATTTCATGCGCAGGAGGGCTATACCCTTCCTCGCCGGTTTCGCGGTGGGAGGCGTCCTGAATGCGATGGGCACCAGCTTGGTCCTGATCGCCAAAGCCAGCCCTATATCATCTTTCTCATGGGTGATCGGCTCCCTCATAATACTGGCCGTGATGCTCCCAGCGGTTAGAGCTTACGCGAGGTCCGGGAGGGTCTCGGATGAGCCTGATATTCACGCCCCTGGGGATTAGGGGTGTCTTTGGCAGCGGTTTCGACGCTAATGTGGCCATGCTGCTCGCCAACGTGTTCGGGAGGAGGCTGGGGAAGGGATCCCTCGTCGTCGTCGGCAGGGACACCAGGCCCAGCGGTGAGGCCGTGGAGAGGGCTGTCGTCGCAGGTCTCCTGTCCGCCGGTGTCAACGTGCTGAACATAGGGATAGCGCCCACGCCGGCCATAGGGTGGGCTACGGACAGGTACGGCGCCGATGGGGGCGTTATAATTTCAGCGAGCCACAATCCACCCGAATGGAACGCTTTGAAGCTCCTTGGAAGTGATGGAGTGCTTCTACACCCGGATGAGATGGAATCTCTGAGGGATGAGTTCCAGAGGGGTCGCTTCGAGTCCGTGCCCTGGAACGAGGTGGGTAGGGAGGAGAGTTACGACGTCACCGCTGAGTACATCGAGGACCTGCTCAGGTTCGTTGATGCCGATAGGGTGAGAGGGAGCGGGCTGAAGGCTTGCCTGGATGTTAACGGGGGAGCAGGTGCTTACGTGACGCCC
The DNA here is from genome assembly GCA_003344655.1 of Candidatus Korarchaeota archaeon NZ13-K. Lineage (NCBI taxonomy): Archaea > Thermoproteati > Thermoproteota > Candidatus Korarchaeota archaeon NZ13-K. The sequence continues at coordinate 18,766 of MAIU01000004.1, read as the reverse complement.
TATCTCCTCAACGAGCTCGGAGTGAGGACCATAACGATCAACTCCGCTCCCGGGATATTCGTGAGGGAGTTGGAGCCGAGACCCGATACCTTGGAGGACCTCTCCAGGATCGTGGTGGCCACGGGATCGGATCTTGGCCTAGCTCACGATACTGATGCTGACAGGCTCACTCTAGTCACGGAGAGGGGAGATGTCCTTCCTGAGGACATGACTCTAGCCCTGGTCGTCGATTACGTGCTGGAGAGGAGGGGAGGCGGGAAGCTCGTGGTTAACGTGGCCTCCTCGAGGGTATTCGACCACATAGCGAGGAGGAGGGGTGCCGAGATCTACAGGACCCCGGTGGGTGAGGCCTACGTCGCCCACAAGATGAGGGAGGTTGGGGCCACCGTCGGCGGCGAGGGGAGCTGCGGCGGCGTCATACTACCGGAGTTCCACCTGGGCAGGGACGGTCCCCTGGCCGCCTCCCTGATACTCGAGCTCATGTCATCGAGGGGCTCCAAGTTGAGCGAGATCGTCGGGGAGTTCCCCAAGTATCACGTCCTCAGGAGGAACTTCCCGCTCGTCAAGGAGTGGAAGGAGATTGAGAGGGAGCTCATCGGGATGGCTGAGAGGGAGGGCATGGACCTGGACTTGACTGACGGTATCAGGATGTCATCTGAGGAGCTCTGGGCCCTCGTCAGGACATCGAAGACGGAGCATAAGGTGAGGGTCCTCGTTGAGGGGATCGAGAGGAGGGATGCTGAGAGGTTAATGGAGGAGATAAGTAAGTTGCTGAGCTGAGATCACTTCCTCACGGGTTTCTTTTCCTTCTTTTCCTCGGGAGGCGGTATCATCTTTCCGGTCAGTTTATCATAGAACCTCTTCCAGGCGGAGCCCAGTCCGCTCAGGGATATCGCTGTGAAGGAGAGGGCGGTCAGCGGGGCATCAGGGTAGCCCACCGCCAGCGTTGAGATTAAGCCGAGCACCGGTATGACCACGCCCAAGAGCACCATCGCCCTCCTGTAGAGCATCACTATCTGAGACCTATCCTCCACATTTGGTGAAATAAATAGCCTTATATACCTATCTGCTGTTATAAATAAGAACATAGCTGTTATCATGAGCACTATGCTTATCCTAGCACCGAGATCCCTGTCGAACGGGTGAACGCTGAGGGAGAGGTAGCAGGATAGCAGAGCTAGGAACGGTGGTAGCGTGAGCATCCAAGCGGTGATCTCCTTATACCTAAGCTCCAACGCATCCTCCGGCATCGTTGGAGGTCCCCCCCTGATCTTAAAAATATTATTCTCCGCAGGATCCGAGGCCTAAGCCTTCGAACCTTCCTTCGATCCTAAGAGCTCCATCGAAGTCCCGCGGGATCGCCAGAATGACCGGATATTCCGCTCCGCAACCTGCAAGGTATTTCCATCCATGGCATCGATCATGAAAAGCCCACTTGAGGTTGGCTCACCTCCATCGACGTATTTCAGGATATCTTGAAGCCGACGCAATCTCCAATCATATTTAAAAATGCGCGGCTCATCGGAAGTGAAGGTGCCGATAGTGGCAGGGTGATATGATGCCGGAGAAGGAGCACGTGAACCTGATATTCGTGGGCCACGTGGATCATGGGAAGTCCACAATAATCGGGAGACTCTTCTACGACTTGAAACTGGTGGAGGAACTCCCCCCTGAGGAGCTAGCCGCGGACGCAAGGTTCGCTTGGGTGGTGGACAGGCTCAAGGAGGAGCGAGAGAGGGGAATGACGATAGACCTCTTCCACACGAAGGTCGAGACCCCCCACAAGATGATCACGGTGATAGATGCCCCGGGGCACAGGGACTTCGTTAAGAACATGATAACTGGCGCCAGCCAGGCTGATGCCGCTATACTCGTGGTCTCCGCGAAGTCCGGGGAGGGAGTGCAGGCTCAGACTATAGAGCACGTCTTCCTGATAAAGACGCTGGGGGTCAATCAGCTGGCCGTGGCCATAAACAAGATGGATGACCCCACCGTCGGATACAAGAAGGAGAGGTATGAGGAGCTGAAGGCCCAGGTCTCGGACCTCCTCAAGAGGGTGGGTTACGATCCCTCCAAGATACACTTCGTGCCCACCAGCGGTCTTCAGGGAGACAACGTGGTCAATAGGAGCGACAAGATGCCCTGGTATAACGGGCCAACTCTCTATGAGGTCCTGGACACGTTCGTCGCACCACCGAAACCGTTGGACAAGCCATTGAGGATACCCATACAGGACGTGTTCTCCATAACTGGCGTCGGAACGGTCGTCGTGGGCAGGGTGGAGACCGGGGTCCTGAAGCCCGGAGATACAATAGTGATAGAGCCCCTGGGCAAGACCGCCGAGGTCAAGAGCATCGAGATGCACCATGAGAGGCTAGATAAGGCCGAGCCAGGGGATAACATAGGGATAAACATAAAGGGGATAGACAAGAAGGAGATAAAGAGGGGCGACGTGATAGGGCACCCGAATAACCCACCGACGGTGGCCAAGGAGTTCACCGCCCAGATAGTTGTCCTCCAGCACCCAACGGCAATAGCACCTGGCTACACGCCGGTGATCCACGCCCACACGGGCCACATGGCGTGCAAGATGGTCTCAATAGAGAAGAAGATAGATCCGAGGAGCGGTCAGGTCATAGAGGAGAAACCGAGCTTTATAAGGAGGGGGGATGCAGCCATAGTGAAGTTCGAGCCCCTCAAGCCCTTCGTGATCGAGAAGTACAGCGAATTCCCGCCGCTCGGTAGGTTCGCGGTCAGGGACATGGGGATCACGGTAGCTGCAGGCATAGTGCTTGACGTGGTTCCGCTTGAGAGGAAGAAAAAGTGAGCATTATCTCAAAAATAAACAAAGATTTTTACTTATATTTGGAAGGTGATCCGGATGACCGAGGTCTTGAGGATAGAGCTCGTCAGCACGAACCCTGAGAGCTTGGAGAGAGTCAGCAGGATGTTCAAGGACATAGCCGAGAAGATGGGGGTCAGGGTGAAGGGGCCCATACCCCTGCCGACCAAGAGGCTGAGGGTGACCGCCCTGAGGAACCCCTCGGGGGAGGGGACGAACAAGTACGATAAGTACGAGCTGAGGATCCACAAGAGGATACTGGACATCCCTAACCCGGATGAGCGCTATATAAGGAGCATAATGGGGATCTCCCTCCCGGAGGACGTGAAGATAAGCATAGTGCTCATGTGAGCTCCACCTAATGACAGCATGAGCTTCGTTTCTCCGAGGGTTGACGGTTAGGGACACCCGATGAGGGTCCTCATAATAGCGGACGACCTTACAGGCGCTCTGGATACGACGTGCAGGTTCGGTAAGGGTTCAGCCGTCCTCCTCTCGGGGGAGGCGGATGCGGACTTCGTAGGAGTCACGACGGACAGCAGGTTACTTAGGCCGGAGGAGGCCAGGTCTCGCGTCAGAGAGATCCTGAATCTGTTTCCCTCCTGGCAGTACCTCTATAAGAAGGTGGATTCCACCATGAGAGGGAACGTTGGAGCTGAACTTGGCGAGATATGCGAATTCCTTAACGCTGAGATGCCGTTCACACCAGCCTACCCAGAGCAGGGCAGGATCGTGATAGATGGAACTCTCTACGTGAGGGGAAAGCTCCTTGAGGAGACCTCATACGCCAAAGAACTTCCGATAACTTCCTCTAACATTCTGGAGATCCTGAGATCCACCACTAACCTCCGCGTTGGTTACTGGGAGGATCGGGATGCGATGATAAGGACCTTCAGGAACATCAGGGAGAGGAGGGACCTCTCGGAGGCCATGGAGACCATAATCGATGAGGGCCTCAGGGTGATGGGGGGAAGCGCCGGTCTAGCTATTGAGCTCTCAGAGTTCTTGGGATGCGAGAGGGGGGATGAGGTCAGAGCCCACGGCCCGGTGCTCTTTCTATCCGGATCCGGGAACGAGGTAACTAGGGAGCAGTTCTCCGTCCTGGCCAGGGAGGTGCCCGTATTCGGCTACGATGAGGAAGGGATCAGGTCCTCCAGGAGGAGGCTCTTGGAAGGTGCTGATGCCGCGATGCTCTTCGATCTAGGTAAGGCTTTGAAGGGGATCCGTGAGCTCGTGGATCTCATAATCGATTCGAGGCCTAGCGCTCTCGTGGTGGTCGGTGGAGAGACCCTGAGGGCTGTTCTCAGACAGCTCGAGGTCTCGGCGATAAGGATGGGCAGCTATCCTGAGGACGGGGTGGCAGCGGGCTGGATCGTGGGTGGCCCCCTCGATGGAACTCCTCTGATATCGAAAGCTGGGGGTTTCGGAGATCCAGAGACGCTGTTGAGGGTCCTGAGGATCATTAAAGAACTCGGCTGATGTTCAGCAGGTACGCAGGATTCATTGGGGTGCTCGCCAATGATATTGATCACGGCAGGGGATCCGGCTGGCATTGGTCCTGAGGTCACCGTCAAGGCCCTGAGGAGGATCAACCATCCAGTCACAGTGATAGGAAGCATCAGAGCCCTCAGGAGAGCTTGCGACATTTGCGGAATCGATATGAGGTTCACCGAGGTCACCGAGCCGAGGATCTTACCGGACTCCTTTCCCGTCATCGACCCGGGGGACGTGGAGATACCCCGGGCCGGCCCCACCCCGCAGGGAGGACTTCACTCCTACCTCTGCATAAAGAGGGCCTCTGAGATCATCCTCCAAGGGAAGGCCGACGCACTGGTGACGGGACCCGTCAGCAAGGAGGCCATCAACATGGCCGGGATACCCTTCAGAGGTCACACGGAGCTTCTAGCTGAGCTGGCGGGTGTTAGGAGGACCAAGATGCTTCTCTACCTGGATGAGCTCAGAGTGGCCCACGTCACCACCCACATATCCCTGAGGGAGGTCCCCGATGTCCTATCGGAGGAGGAGATAGTGTTCACCGCCGAGCAGACCTTCGCATTCCTGGAGAGGTTGGGGGAGTCCGGGAGGATCGGCATAGCCTCTCTCAATCCCCATGCGGGCGAAGGCGGCTTATTTGGAAATGAGGAGATATCCATAATAAGGCCGGCCGTCGAGAAGCTCAGGGAATTGGGGTATGATGTTGAAGGCCCAATCCCAGCCGATACGATATTCTTGAGAGCTCTCAGGGGGGAGTTTCGCGCTGTTGTGGCGATGTACCATGACCAGGGCCACATCCCAGTGAAGCTCTTAGGCTTCAACAGGGCGGTCAACGTGACCCTCGGATTGCCTTACGTGAGGACCTCCGTCGATCACGGTACCGCATATGATATAGCAGGTAGCTGCCTAGCTGATGAGGGCAGCATGGTAAACGCTATAAGCTTGGCCCGCAGGCTGTCCGGCCGGGAGCATGCCTGAGCTCTCCCTACCTTACGGGAACTCCAGGGTTCATTTCAGCCTACCCGACGATCTACAAGTGAATATGATAGAACCGAAAGACGTGAAGCCTTTGACAAATTTAGAAAATGACCTGAGAATTTCTCTTCGAAATCTGGGCGATTTTCTGAAGCCTGGAAGGAGGATAGCCATAGTGGCTGACGATATAACTAGACCCACGCCCACCGCTCGAATACTTCCCATCTTCCTGGACTTCCTGAATGAGATCGGGATAAGGGATGAGCAATTAACCCTTTTGGTCGCTCTCGGGACTCACAGGCCGATGACCCAGTCGGAGCTCGAGTTGAAGTACGGTGATGCCTTGAGCAGGATCGAGGTCATCCAGCCGGACTTCAGGGATCCTGAGAGGCAGGTCAGGGTCGGGGTCATGCCGAGCGGTGCCCCTATAGAGGTGGCCAGGGAGCTATCAAAGGCGGATCTCTCAATAGGCATAGGTTGCGTCACACCTCACCACGTCTCCGGGTTCTCCGGGGGCTCCAAGATAATACTCCCGGGCGTCTCCGGGGAGAGAACCGTCGGTGAGATGCATTTGATGAGCGCAAGATTGAGAAGATCTTTCCTTGGAATCGAGAGCAATGAGGTGAGGGATCTCATGGACTTGGTTGCTGAGAGATCCGGATTAAGGGGATTGATAGAGCTTGTTGTTGATGGAGCGGGCAGGCCCACTTGGGTGGGATGCGGCGGCTTCAGGGAGGTCTTCAGGCAGGCCGTGAGGGAATCAAGGAGGGTCTACGAGGTGGAAGCCCCAGGAGAGCTAGATCTCGTCATAACAACGAGTTATCCAGCAGATATCGACTTTTGGCAGGCCCATAAAGCTCTCTACCCAGCAGATATCGTGCTCAGGGACGGAGGCACCCTGATACTCGCGACCCCTTGCCCTGAGGGGGTCTCTAAGACACACCCGGAGGTGGTGGAGCTGGCAGGGCTGCCGCCGGAGGAGATAGATAGGAGGGTCAGGGAGGGTCTCGTGAGGGACCTTATAGGGGCCGCGAACTCCATGGTCTGGTCGAAGGTGAGGTCTAGGATAAGGGTTGTGATAGTCTCCGAGGGCTTGGATGAGCGTGAAGTTAGATCCATGGGTTTTGAATGGTATGGGGATCTGGAAGAGGCGATAAGGAGGGAGTTAAGGAGATTGCATGGGAAACCGCGGGTTGGTGTGATGAGGAACTCCCCGGAGCTCCTACCGAGACCTAAGATCTGAACCCTCATGATCCCCGAGATCCAGTGAGGAAAGGTTATGCGCCGGGGGAGGGATTCGAACCCTCGCGGCCCGGAGGGCCACCCGCTCTCAAGGCGGGCACCTTGGTCCTGGCTCGGCCACCCCGGCTGGCCCTGATGAGCTGTCGAGGGGAAGAGATTAAAAATGTTCCTGACGGATCACTTGAGCGGCACGAACTTGCTGGACCTGGTCGCTCCCTTGCCCGGCTTCCCGTGCCTCACTATCTTGTTCGTCATCGCGAACTCCCCTAGGTAGTGCCCTATCATCTCCGGGACTATGGTCACCTCTACGAAGTCCTTCCCGTTGTGGACGGCTATCTTTGAGCCCACCATCTCCGGTAGGATCGGCATATCCCTCCTGTGCGTCCTTATGACCTTATCTATTCCCATGGCCTTGTACCTCCTGATCTTCTCCAAGAGCTTCTTGTTCTCCGGAGATAGGCCCCTCCTCAACGTCCTCCTTATCCTAGCTGGCATCACCTCGGCCAGCTCATCCAAGGTCATGGCCTGAAGCTGCTCGAGCGTGTAGCCCCGGTAGGTGAACTCCCTCGACGACATACGCCGATTCCTCCCCCCCACCACTTATTAACTTACTTCCTGGTCACCGCCCTCCTCTTCGCCCTTCCCGTCTTTCTAGCAGCTATATGACCGACCTTCTGCCCGGGAGGAGCTGTCCTAGCAACTGTGGTGGGCTTGCCAGGTCTCTTGTGGGATCCTCCCCCGTGCGGATGGCTCACTGGGTTCATCGCCACTCCCCTGACCACTGGCCACCTCTTCGGGTGGGTCCTCTCGTGATAGTACTTGGTGCCGGCCTTCATGAAGGGCCTCTCTATTCTCCCGCTGCCAGCCACGACGCCTATGGTGGCCCTGCATCTTGCGTCAACGAGCTTCTCCTTCCTGGAGGGCAACCTAAGTATGACCCTGTCCCCCTCGTGGGAGAAGACTATGGCATAGGTTCCGCTCCTCCTAGCTATCTTTCCCCCGTCCCCGGGCCTTATCTCAACGTTGCAGACCAGGGTTCCATCCGGTATATCGGATAGGGGAAGGATGTTGCCAGTCTTAACCTCGGCTCCAGGGCCTATCTGTATCTCCTGACCGACGTGAACCCCCTCTGGGGGAATGTAATAGAACTCCTGCCCGTTCTCCAGCTCGACCAAGGATATTGGCGTGTGCCTCCCAGGCTCGTGCAAGAACTCCTTGATCACCCCCCTGAGGAGCTCGTTCATGCCGTCCTGAGGGTAGCGGACCGGCGCAACCTTCAGATGATCCTTCGCCCTGAACTGTATGCCGCCCCTGCCCCTCCTCTGGACGAGTATCCTCTTACCCATGAGATCACCCTATCACTCCCAGCCTGGAGGCGACATCAGATGCCTTGAACTCGGGGGATAGCTTCACATAAGCCTTCTTCCTTCCAGTTGGAGTTATCAGTGTCCTGACACTCACCACTTTCACCTCGAAAGCCTCCTCCACGGCCCTCTTTATCTCAGCCTTCGTCGCCCTCATGTCCACGTAGAATGCCAGCTTGTTCTCCTCGTTTATCATCCTGACCACCTTCTCGGTCGATATGGGGGCCTTCAGCACTCTGAATGGGTTGAACATCTTAGGCAAGCACCCTCACCTCCTCCAGCGACCTTATTGAGGATTCGCTCCATATCGTCAGCCTCCCCGGAACCCCTCCCGGGGCCAGGTGCATCACCGTCAGGTTCCTGAGTGAGACTGCGTCCACCCCAGGTATGTTCCTGGAAGCGAGTTTGAGCGGGGATCCCTCATTCAGGTAGACTATGAGGGGCCCTCTGGCCCTCTGCCTAACTCTCCCTCTCATCTTCCCTCTCCCAGCCCTTATCTTCCTGAACCTCCTCTTGCACCTATCCAGCTCCTCCTCCAGGCCCAGCCTCAGGAGGAGGCCGTAGAGCTCTGATGTCCTCCCTATGGACTCTACCTCATCGACGACGACTATCGGGACCTTCAAACCCTCGGGCATCCTGTGCCTGGCCCTCACTAGATCCAGGACCCTGGTCGCAGCTATAGCTGATGCTATGGCCATCCTCCTCTCCTTCTCATTCACCCTCTCCCAAACAACCTTCCAAGACCTAGGGGCTTTCGTCTTGGCCCCACCGACGGCCATGACGGCCCTAGCAGCCCTGCCCGCGGCTGGGTATCCCCTTCCCTTCACCCTGGGAACCCTGGCGACACCGTGCCCCGCTCCCCAGGACTCAGCCGATGTCCTGAGGCCGGCCAGGGGGTCCCTGCCCTGCGGCTGGATCCTGGCGGTGAGCTGCGATAGGTAGACCCTTCTTATGACGTCCGGTCTCACCTCGAGGGAGAACACCGAGGGAAGTTCTATGCTCCCCACCACCTCTCCCCTCAGGTCGTAGACGGGAACCTCCATCGCCCTCACCTCGCCAGCCAGCCCACCGAGCTCACGTAGTACACTTCAGGCGCCGGCAGCTCCCCGTACTTTGGTCTTATCGGATGCCTTATGAACACGAAGCGTTTGGCTGGTCCGGGAACGGATCCCGATATGAGTAAATACTGGCTTCTCAGAACCCCATAGTTCCTGAAGCCCCCTTTCGGAGTTAGATCCATTCCTCCATCGGTGAGATCCCCGATCATGAGTATCCTCTTGTTGTATTCCGTCCTCTTGTGGTAGCCCGTCTGTCCGGCCCTCGGAACCCTCCAGGTGACGTAGGGCGGATGCCTGGACCCCAAGCTACCGATCCTCCATCTTCCCTTCCCGGCTTTATGCCTCAGGAGCTCCACCCCAAACCTCCTCACGACTCCCTGCCACCCATGGCCCTTGGTGACGGCTGTCAGGTCTACCAGCTGACCCACCTTGAACACGCTGGTCACCTTCACCTGCGAGCCCACCAGGGAGAGGGCCAGATCGATCCTATCACCCATCTCCCCACCCTTCACCGGTATCTCCAAGAACTCAGGCTTCTTCTTATGGATACCAGCTAGATCGGGCCTTGTGTAGGCCAGTACCCTGACTTCCCTCACGAGGCTCCTCCTGCTCGAGAGCTTGGATAAAGCCTCCTCCATGTTGTCGACGCCCTTCCCCACGGTGAGCGTCCGGGAGATCAGATCGTTACCCTCTATCTTGACCGCTGTGACCAGCGGCTTCAACCCATAGTGATCCTCCCCGTAGGTCCTGAGTCCCACCACCTCTATGGGAGGTGTCTCTATCACCGTAGAGGCCAGCACGACCTGCTGACCTAAGTTCAGCTTCCCTGGTCTGTCCTCCTTCATCAGAACATGAACCATCCCGGCTTTGTACCCAGGAAAGGCGACTAGAGTCGGCCTATCGACCGAGAGTTCGGGGTAGGATCTGAACACGGCCTTCTGAGTGGCCGCTCTCTTCCTTGGATAGTACTGAAGCGAACCATGTCTCCTAGGCATATCGGCACCTCTTTGGGATCAGGGGGAGGCGCACTCCCAGTTTATTAATGTTTCATGCGCCACGGCCGAGCCGCCAGCGGGCCCTTCTCGTAAGCTTCTTCCACGATGAATCGTGATAAGAGAGATTTATCTCTTTATCTGGACCTCAATTCAGGAAATTTTCATTAAGAGCTGTTGACATGACCGCGCTATGAACTTGGATCTCACACGTCGAGCACGACCGTGCACCTCCAAAGGCCCCCCTCCCTGATCACCCTCAACCTGTGATAAGTTACAGCCTTTATCTCAGTCTTAGGATCATGCTTTCCCGGATCTATGGGCTCCCCTAGGGCCCTCCCGGCCAGGCGATTCTCATCAGCTATCGAGACCTCGAACCTCGAGAAGACCAGCCCCTCCACCTCCGTTATGAAGAGGAGCTCGGAGAGCCAGTGATGAAGGAGCATCTCGAGATCCGGCGCGTTCACTTCAAGGCGCTTCTCAATCTTGGGATCCACCTTATCCGTGTCTACCATTATCTCGTACATGGCTAAGGCGGCCTCCTCGAACAGACGGTTCAGATCCTCCGACCACACCTCGAAGCCCACATCAGCCTCAAGGTCCAGGAACTTCCTCCCCATCTCCTATCCCTCTGCTAGGACCACCACATAGTACCTATCCCTTACATTGAGGCTCCTCCTCCCCACCCTCACCTCCTTGGCGTCGAATACGCAGAGCTGAGAGCCCTCCTTCCTGACCTCACTCAGGAGCAGGTTAGCTGGGAACTCCATTCGGGATTTCAAGGTGGTCCTGAGCTCCAATTCGACTATGTAAATTCCTCTATGAGTTATATTCAGGTGGGAGGCACCGAGCTCCAAGTATCTAGTGGTTTCCGGGGGAAAGCTCGACCCGTTCAGCACCAACGTCCCGTTCCTGTAGAGAGTGAGGTTTCCGAAGATCTTCTTTAGGAGATCCCTCTCCTCACTCTTGGATAAATTCAGCCGCATCCTCACCGTGAGTTCTTCCCCCCTGATTGATAGGTCGTAGTCTCCCATCCTGAGGGAGATGTTCCCCTCGCCCTCCAAGCACACACCCACCTTGGCTCCCCTCAGCGCGCCGCCGGAGATGTTAAGTGAGACTGCATTGTAGCCGAAGAGCTCCTCATTATTGGGGGGCAGAATCCTACCATCCTGCGTCTCTATAGGGTATATCCCACTACCCTTAGCTCTGACTACATAAACGGCCACCCCGTATCCGGTGAAGCTCATCGCAAGGGACCAGGTCAGGATCAGAACCAAAATGGATGCGCCAATCGCCTCCTTGTAGAGATCCATAAGTCCCGTCCCCTTCAGCTCCTCCCTCCATATCCTCAGTGACATCGGTGTGACCAGGAAGTATGCGAAGATGAAGGAGAGCAGCCCCACGGATGGATCCACCCTCAGCAGCCCGTTCAGGAGTCCCACGATGAGAGATGCCAGCAGTCTGAAGCCGTAGACCTTGTACTTAGGTCTCATCGGGCAGCGACCCATCGCAATATAATAAACGTTGGGATGCCCTGGAGCTGGGGGAGAGGGAAGATGAGGGGTATGACTGGCTTGGATCTCCTGCATATGGTTGGAGAACTTAAGCTTATTGAGGAGACTTTTGTGAAGAAATTCTACAGCATGGACGGAAATACGCTCTCACTCACGTTCCATCCGGAGAGGGAGGGAAGGAGGGAGCTCCTCATAGATGTCAGGGGCGCCCTCTTCCTGACGAGGCTGAGGTGGAGCAAGCCCCAGGTCCCCTCCCCCTTCGCGATGGTCCTCAGGAAGCACCTGGAGAACGCTAGGGTGGAGAGGATCTCCCAGATGGGTTTGGAGAGAATACTGATCCTGGAGTTCTCTAAAAACGACCTTAAGCTCCTGATAGAGCTCTTCGGTGGTGGAAACGTTATCCTGCTCTCGGGTGACGTGATACTGGCCACGCTCCGCAGGGCCGAGTACAGGGACAGGGAGTTAAGGGCCGGAGTCACCTACAAACCACCACCCGCCAGGGGTCCTGAGCTGGATGACCTATCCGAGGATAGCATCTTAAGAGCGATAGAGCAGCTTCCGAGAGATGAGAGGGTCTCCAAGGTGATGATATCATTCGGTTTGGGACCGCCTTACCTAGATGAGGCCCTCTCGATGCTGGGCTGCGGGGCCGAATCGAGGATCTCCGACGTGGGTCCAGGCGCGATCGCCCGATTGATATCAGAGCTCCTCAGCAGGGAAACCGAGCCCTCCGTTTACTTGAGGGATGGGGAAATCGTCGAGTACTCGGCCTTTCCGCTAAAAAGTCTGGCCCTCGAGATCAGGCGCGTTGAGACATTCTCAGATGCCGTGGAGAGCTACTACCTATCCAAGAGATCCCTCCCCGAGGACAGGAGGGTGACTTCCTTGGAGAGGGAGATCGAGAGGCAGCTGTCCCTGAAGAGCGAATACCTGAGCTCCTATGAGAGATTCAAGAGGATAGGGGATTTGATAATGATGCACTTGCATGAGATAGATGATCTCTTGGCGATCTTGAGGGCCGGAGGCTCCTCCGGAGGAGTCAAGTCTATAGATAGGAGGTCGGGCAAGGTTATCGCGATATTCGATGGGGAGGAGATCGAGCTTGACCTGAGGAGGTCCGCATCAGAGAATGCCGCTGATTATTACAATAAGGCGAAGAAGATGAGGGAAAAGGCTTCCAGGGTAGATCAGGCGATATCACAGCTCGAGGAGAGGCTCAGATCCATGAGGTCCTCTGCTGAGAGGGAGCTCCTGAGGTTGGAGCCGAGGCCCAGGAGGAGGGTTAGATGGTACGAGAGGTTCAGGTGGTTCTACACATCCTCCAAGCTGTTGGTGATCTGCGGCAGGGATGCTCAGACAAACTCGGAGATAGTGAATAGGTACATGAGCGATGATGACCTCTTCTTTCACGTCGACATGCCGGGAGGGGCAGTCGTTGTCCTGAAGACAGGCGGAGCCGAACCGGATCGAAAATCGATAGAGCAGGCGGCCGTTGCTGCAGCATCCTTCTCCAGAGCCTGGAGGGAGGGGTTCTCCCACGCGGACGTCTACTACGTGAGAGGGAGTCAGGTCTCCAAGCACGCCCCTCCCGGGATGTACCTCCCTAGGGGGAGCTTCTACATAAGCGGGGAGAGGAACTACCTGAGGGTTAAACTGGAGCTCGCCGTCGGTCTTCAGGAGACCCCAGACGGTCTCAAGCTAACGTCAGCCCCGCCCGACGCTCCCTTCATCTGCTCGGTGAGGATAAGGCCCGGATCCATGAGCAAGGAGGAGGCCGCGATTAGGATAAAAAATAAACTAGCGAGCTGCCTGGAGCGAAACGTTAAAATAAGCGGCTCCCCTGAACCCCTAGTCGATGAGTTGGGAGTGGAGGAGATAGTCAGGTCGATGCCCCCCGGGAGGGTGGAGTTAGAGGAGTGATGGAGAATGTGGTCGTTGATACCTGAGAGGGAGGAGGAGTTAAGGATAAGGATGAAGGTATCCGAGATAATGAACAGGAACATAATAACCATGAGGCCGGAGGGAACTGTCTACGAGGCCGCCAAGCTGATGAAGGAGCACAACATAGGATCTGTTGTCGTCATGGAAGAGGGAGAGCTAAAGGGCATAGTGACGGAGAGGGATCTCATAACCAGGTATATCGCGATGGAGGATGGGAGGAGGCCTGAGGAGGCCAGGGTATCCGAGATAATGACTGAGAATCCAATAACGATAAGGGATAACGCTGACATAGATGAGGCCGCCAGGGTAATGATAGAGAACAACATCAGGAGGCTCATCGTGGTGAATTACGATGGGAAGGTGGTCGGCATAGTCTCCTCCCGGGACATACTCAAGGTTGCCCCGCACATATGGTTCATCCTGCTCCAGGAGCTCAGGATAGCCCAATCCAGGGGAAGGTGGGGGCTCGTTTAGGGGGTGCCGCCTTTGGGGGATAAGGTCAGGGACTACATGACGGAGGAAGTCCTCGCAGTCTCCCCCTCAGACACGATAGGGAAAGCCAGGAACCTCATGCTGGAGAGAAGGGTCAGGAGGCTCGTGGTCGTTGAGGGCGAGAGGGTGGTCGGTGTCATAACAGCCACGGACATCGCGAGGGCCCTAGCCAGGAGGGGCGCCCCTTGGAGGTGGAGGGATCCCGAGAGCTCCTTGGTCGGGAGGTTCATGACGAGGGATCCCGTGACCGTGGGACCCGAGGAATCGATCCCCTCCGCTGCCAGGATGATGGCGGAGAGGGGCATAGGTGGCCTGCCCGTGGTGGAGGACTCTAGGCTGATCGGGATCATCTCAGAGACTGATGTGACCAGGTTCTTCGAGGAGAACATGAAGGGCCTGTACAGAGCTAGGGACCTCCTGAGCGATAGGTACGGGGTCGTCAGGTACGATACAAACATAAAGAAGGTGGCCAGGCTCATAGCAAGCGGTTATAGGGTTGTGCTCGTCTCAGGACCGGATGGAAGGTACGATGGGATTATATCCGAGGGTGAGCTTGCTCTCTGGGTTCCTGAGCTGGCGAGGAGGTACGTGCTAATACCCTCGAGGGTGGGCAGGAGGGTCGTTCTCAATGCCAGGGTCAGCACCGCCAGCAGCATCATGAAGGAGCTGAGGATCAGGGTGACGCCGGAGGATGATGCCAGCAAGGCCGCCAGGTTCATGCTTGAGTGGGGCCTTCCCGCCGTGCCTGTCTTCGATGGGGAGAGGATGCTAGGGGTTGTGGATAAGAAGGAGGTGGTGAGGGGTGTCTCCCGTGCTTCGTAATGCGAGGGTCTCGGATCTGATGGTGAGGGAGCTTGTGACGATAGACAAGGATGAGCCCGTGGAGAGAGCGCTGGAGGTCATGGAGAGGAATAGGATAAGTCACCTCCTGGTCACATCATCTGACAGGCTAGTGGGGGTTCTGAGTTCGAGAGACCTCATGGATGGTCTGGGCTCCTCCCGCTTCGAGAGGATCCCAGCTAGGAGGATTTACGTGAGCGCCCTGATGTCGGAACCCCCCATAACGGTGGGACCTGATGCGAGCGCCTTTGAGGCGATCAGGTTGATGCTGGAAAGGGGAATAGGCGCCCTTCCCGTGCTGAACGATGGGAGACTCATAGGTTTGATCACGGAGAGCGATCTCCTGAGGCATGGCGATCCCCAAGGAGATCCTTCCACTTTCCTGAGGAGGGATCACCCAAGGATAATGCCTAATGAGAGGATAGTTCACGCCAGAACATTGATGCTTGAGAGAATGGCCAGAATACTTCCTGTGGTGGATTCCGGAAGGCTGGTAGGTCTACTGACTGAGATGATCCTGGCGAAGGCGTTCTTTGAGTTGAGAGATAGAGTAGAGGCCACTTACATGGATGACGTGGCCAGGAGGATCATAGTGGAGGACGTGATGATGGAATCGCCACACAAGCTGACGATGAGCGATGACATTAGGACCATCAAGGACGTCATCTTAAACACCGGGCTGCCGGCCCTACCGGTCACAGACGCCAATGAGAAGGTCATCGGTGTCATTGAGAGGAGGAGCCTCCTCAGATCTCTTCTTTGATGGTCTGGCTGAGATATAGCTTAGTCCTGCGGATCCATCAACGCGTTGAGGGACCTAGACCCTCCATGCGTTAACTATGGGATCCGCGAGCATTCCCAAGAGTCCCAAGAACATGGAAACTTTTATCAGGCTACTCACGCTCCCGGCCCTCCTCTCCAGATCATCCTGGCAGCACCTGATCGCGGCCAGCGTCAGCGGCGGCAGGGATGATATCACGGAGAGCAGGATGTATGGTAATCCCACCAGCCCCATGAGAGCTGGTATGAGCGTGAGAATCATGACAGCTGAGAGCGTAATCGATGCGAGAAATCCAGTCCTCCTGACGCCTATCCTCACCGCTAAGGTCCTTATCCCTTGAGCCCTGTCCCCGGGTAGGTCCTCGATGGTCTTCACAAATTCCCTAGCTAGGTTAGAGGTGAAGGCTATCGATGAGAAGAGGATCACCTTAATTGTTGGGTTCCCAGCCGCCAAGGATCCGAATATCAACGTGAAGGCTACTCCTAAGCTAACTAGAATGTTCCCAGGTATCCCAGTGCCCTTCAGCCACCTAGCGTAGATGTACCAGGCCGATGAGAAGATTGCCGCTATAAGGAACTCGAGGGCGCCTAAAAGTGAGCTTAGAGCCACTCCTATCATGGAGAAGGCTACATAGAGATTCATGGCCTCCCTCCTAGATATCTTACCGGCCGGTATGGGTCTGTGGGGCTTGTTTATGGCATCAACCTCAGCATCGAAGTAGTCGTTCACCGCGTTTCCCGCCATCAGGATCAGGGGAGGGATCGCGCACGTTAGGAGGAGCCTCCAGTCGAGAGCTCCGGTTGAATTCACCCATCCGGTCAGAGCTCCCAGAACCGACATTAACGCGTTCTTGGGTCTTGAGAGCTCCATATAGGCCCTGAGCTTCCCCATCAAGGTTACCTCCAACGCTTTTTAACTCATGTAAAAATATAACGTTGGGACCTCGGTTGGAAGTCAGAGTAGGAGTCGTGGGGTGCGGTTGGTTCGGCTCGGCTCACGCTAGGGTATACAGGACGATAGGCGATGCCAAGCTGGTGGCTGTGGCCGATAAGGATGAGGCCTCCGCCAGGAGGCTCGCCGAGACTTATCACATCAACTACTACACATCGGTTGAGAGCATGCTGTCCAAGGAGTCATTGGATGCAGTGAGCGTGGCTGTGACCCCGCAGCACCTGTTCGAGGTGACCAGAGTCGCATTGGAATCAGGCCTGTCCGTTCTCACGGAGAAGCCCATAGTCACCAGCAGGTCGGAACTGTCGCTCCTGTCCTCCCTGGTCAATAGAGGAGGTATCTTCATGCCTGGATTCATAGAATTGTTCAATCCAGCGGTAATTAAGTTAAAAGAATTTCTTGATGCTGGGCTCATAGGGAGGATCTCCTCCATCTCCTCCAGGAGAGCCGGGAGGCTCGCGAAGAAGATGCTGGGTTGGAGGATAGGCGTCACCTTGGATCTCGCGATCCACGAGGTCTACGTTCACCGCTTCCTCATGGGAAGTAGACCGAGGGAGGTGCACGCCTACAAGGCCAGGCTCTTGAATGAGGGGGACGGAGAGGACCTCGCCATACTGATATCATCCTACGGGAACGGCGTAGTCACGGTGATAGAGGCGAATTGGTTGACCACCGCGGGCATAAGGCAGATGACCGTGACGGGTGACTCCGGAAGCATCTCGCTGGATTATGCGGATCAGTTCCTGAGGGTCGATCGGGAGGACGGTGTCCTCATACCCAAGCTGAGAAGGGAGGAGCCCCTCTACAGAGAGCTCTCCCACTTCATCCAGAGTGTCAAGGAGGGAAGGGAGCCTGAATTCAGCTTCAAGTTCGCTGAGGACGTCCTCAGCACGATATTTGATGCTAAGGAGGAGAGGGTGATCGCTTGAGCAAGGCCCCCCATAGGGGATTCCTCGTGGATGGTATGATATACGTTAAGGAGGGGTTCGAGAGGCTTTACAAGCAGGGATATGGGGAGTTGGTCAATGGTGAGCTGGAGATGCATCCGCTGGAGGCCGCACATCTCGTCTTCAGTCAGAGGATCGAGATACTGAATCATGAGGGAAAATCTTTGAGTTTGAAGGATCTACTTACCATGATTCTCAACGATCCCTCGGGATTTCTCAAGTATATCGTTTATAGTGACCTCAGGAGGAGGAACAGGGTTGTCGTCTACGAGAGGGCCACGAATTTCCTCAGGTTGTACCCCAAGGGGGCGCTCGTGGGCGAGGCCCCCGCCAAGCAGCTGGTCCTCCCATTATCCGAGGATCAGCCCGTTCCCCACTCTTACCTGCTAGATTCCCTAGAGAAGGCCGTGAGGCTTAGGAAGGAGCTAATATTGGCTGTGGTAGATGATGAGATGAACGTCACCTACTATGCCATCGAGAAGTTCATTCCGAGTCCAAGGAGGGGCATCGATCCCAGTGAGATACCAATCAAGTCCGGGATACTGATAGGGGATAGGGTCCTGGTCTTCGAGGGAGCAGGGGAGCTTTACGCGAGGGGTTTCTGGGGCCACCCCATAGGGGTCCCGAAGCCCGAGCCCTTCAAGGTGTACGATTCCCCCCTCCAGCTCTCCCTAGTTGAGGCCCTCTACCTGGCATCTAAGGGGAGGATGACCGTTAGGGAGCCCGGGGGTGATGAACTCACTATGGATGAGCTCAGGGATAGATTCTCACAGGTCAGGGACAATGCCAGGATGAAGGAGAGGGTGCACAGTTACTGGAGGGATCTCGGGTACGTCCCGAAGGCGGGCTCCAAGTACGGGGTGGACTACATAGTTTACGAGAGGGGCCCCGGCCTCGAACACGCCCCCTATCTCTGCATAGCCGATTCTTTGGATGGTAGGATAAGACCCGTCGATCTCATAAGAGCTGGAAGGCTCGCCACATCCGTCAGGAAGGAGTTGGTCGTCTCGCTGGTATCGGGGGATGAGGTCCTCAATTACAAGGTGAGGTGGGTCAAGCCATGAGTCCCCTCGCGAACTCCTCGACGGACATCCCTTTAGCTCTCGCGAGATCGATGTCCACGACTCTGTATCCTGATTTGAGCTCTCTGGCCTCTTCTAGCCTCAGCATGTAAAAGTTACCCCTCCTCTCCGATGTGAACTTCACGGCCAGCCAAGGATCGGCCCCCATGACCTCCGCGAGTGATCTCATAGACCTGATCTCCTCAGGAGGGATGTAGACGGCCTCTTTGGAGGAGACCTTCACCTCTATGATTGCTATCCTCCCCCTGAAG
>MAIU01000003.1 GCA_003344655.1 Candidatus Korarchaeota archaeon NZ13-K | reverse complement strand
TAGTGATAGGGGCAACGAACAGGCCCGAGGCCATAGATCCGGCGCTGAGGAGGCCGGGGAGGTTCGACAGGGAGATAGAGATAGGGGTGCCTGACAGGGAGGGGAGGAAGGAGATACTTATGATACACACGAGGAACATGCCCCTCTCAGATGACGTGGACCTTGACAGGCTGGCTGACATAACTCACGGCTTCGTTGGGGCGGATCTAGCCGCACTGGTGAGGGAGGCTGCGATGGCGGCCCTGAGGAGGGTCCTGCCCAAGATAGACTTAGAAGCCGAGAGCATACCCCTAGAGGTCCTGGAGGAGCTGAGGGTGACGAACGATGACTTCATGGAGGCCCTGAAGATAGTCCAGCCATCGGCCCTGAGGGAGATATCGATAGAGATACCCAACGTCACCTGGGAAGATGTTGGAGGGCTTGAGGAGGTCAAGAGGGAGCTCAGGGAGGTTGTGGAGCTCCCGCTCAAGAACCCGGATGCCTTCAGGAGGATGGGCATAGAGCCACCGAGGGGGGTCCTCCTCTACGGCCCTCCCGGCTGCGGCAAGACGCTCATAGCCAAGGCGGTAGCCAACGAGAGCGAGGCGAACTTCATAAGCGTGAAGGGACCTGAGCTGCTCAGCAAGTGGGTTGGGGAGAGCGAGAAGGCGGTCAGGATGATATTCAGGAAGGCCAGGCAGGTGGCCCCAGCGATAATATTCATAGATGAGATAGACTCCCTCTTCCCTAGGAGGGGAATTCACGCCGATTCGGGGGTCAGCGAGAGGGTTGTGAGCCAGATGCTGACCGAGATAGATGGAATACATCCCCTGAGGGATGTCGTCGTGATAGGGGCCACAAACAGGCCGGACCTCATAGATCCAGCCATACTGAGACCGGGCAGGCTGGAGAGGCTCGTCTACGTCGGCCCGCCGGATGCCCAATCCAGATACCAGATACTCAGGGTACTCACGAAGAGGGTCCCCTTATCCAAGGAAGTGGACCTGAGGAGGATAGCCCTCATGACTGAGAGGTACAGCGGAGCCGATCTCGCCGCCCTTGTGAGGGAGGCTGCGATGGCGGCCCTGAGGGAGGACCTTGAGGCTGATAAGGTTGAGGCAAGGCACTTCGAGATCGCGCTCAGCAGGGTCAAGCCGAGCCTCACGGATGAGATACTGAAGTACTTCGAGGAGGTCAAGAAGACCCTGAGAGCCGCCACGATACCTGAGGAGAGGAAGGAGGAGACGTACGTTTATTGACAGCTCCCGAGGGTCCAGCTGAGATCGTACGAAAATTTTTTAACTGCTTCATCCCTCGGGCCGAGGTGGTACCTTGGAACTAGCGTAGCTCACATCTCGGGGCTCAACTCGGTCCTCAGGGGGGATCTCAACCTCCCCGAGAGGGTCAGGGTCTTCGACACCACCCTGAGGGATGGCGAGCAGACACCAGGCGTCTCATTGACACCAGAGGAGAAGGTGGAGATAGCCATCGCCCTGAACGAGCTCGGTGTGGACGTCATAGAGGCGGGATTCCCGATCACATCAGAGGGTGAGGCCAGGTCCGTCAGGGAGATAGCTAAGGTCTTGGCCGAGATCTCCTCCATAAGCAGGGCGGAGGTCTGCGCGCTCGCCAGATCAAACTTCAAGGACATAGATCTCGCGATCGACTCAGGCGTCGATTCAGTTCACATCTTCATAGCGACATCCCCGCTCCACAGGGAGTACAAGCTGAGGATGACCAAGGAGGAGGTGCTGAGTAAGGCAGTCGAGGCCGTGGAGTACGCCAAATCCAGGGGGGTTAAGGTGGAGTTCTCCGCCGAGGACGCGACCAGGACGGAGCTAGATTTCCTGATAGATGTCCTCAAGGCCGTGGAGGAGGCCGGGGCGGACAGGGTGGACATCCCCGACACGGTGGGGGTGATGACCCCAGCCTCCATGAGGTACCTCATCTCCGAGGTCGTCAGGGAGCTGCGCGTGCCCGTGAGCGTGCACTGCCACAACGACTTCGGGCTGGCCGTCGCGAACTCTCTAGCCGCGATAGAGGCTGGAGCCCAGCAGGCCCACGTCACAGTTAACGGGATAGGTGAGAGAGCTGGTAACGCCTCCCTGGAGCAGTTCGTGGCCTCTTTGCACTATCTCTACGGTGTCAGAACATCCGTTGATACGACCAAGCTGAGGCAGGTCTCCGAACTAGTTGAGAAGCTGACGGGAATACAGGTCCCGCCTAACCATCCGATCGTCGGGGACAACGCTTTCTCCCACGAGTCTGGGATCCACGTCCACGGGGTCCTGGAGCACCCCGGAACATACGAGCCTCTCTCGCCCGAGAGCGTCGGAATGAGGAGGAGGATAGTGCTCGGGAAGCACACCGGGAGGCACGCTGTTGAGGAGGCCATCAGGAGGCTTGGGTACGCGGCCAGGAAGGAGGAAGTGGATGAGGTCGTTAGGAGGGTCAAGGAGCTTGGGGACATGGGCATGAAAGTTACGGAGAGGGAATTCGGAAGGATAGTCGCTGACGTCATCGGTGAGAGGGAGGGCGCCAGGATCCTCGAGGTCAGCGAGTGGCTCGTGGTCACGGGGAGCGGGGTGACGCCCTCAGCATTCATCAGGGTGAGGTTCAGGGGAAGGGACATCAGGAATCACGGTTGGGGCGTGGGACCGGTGGATGCCCTTTCAAACGCCCTCAGGTCAATTCAGGGGATCCCTCAATTCAGGCTGACCAGGTTCAAGCTGAACGCCACCAGCAGGGGCACCGACGCGAGGGGAGAGGTCTACGTCAAGTTGGAGGCTGGTGAAGTCTCATCTGAGGGTTACGGAATAAGCGAGGACATAGTCAGGGCTAGCCTTGATGCCCTGGTGGATGCCTTGAACAAGGTGATGAGCGGTGAGGACGGCCGTGGAGAAGATACTGAGTAGGGCCTCCGGCAGGGAGGCCTCCGCGGGGGATATAGTGGAGGCCGAGATAGATGTGTTCATGATACACGATCCCATGGGCGCCCTGGTGGAGGACGCCCTGAGGGAGCTCGGCGGGAGGGTCAGGTATCCGGAGAGGGTGGTGGCAATCCAGGATCACTTCGTGCCGGCGAAGGACATAGAGTCAGCCAACCTGAGCAAGAGGCTCAGGGAGTTCTGCAGGAGGGAGGGAATATCCAGTCACTACGAGGTGGGCAGCGGGATATGCCACATACTGCTCCCGGAGGAGGGGCACGTTGTCCCAGGGGACATCGTGGTAGGCACAGATTCCCACACACCGACGTCAGGCGCGTTGGGGGCGTTCGCGGTCGGCATAGGGGCCACCGAGATGGCAGCGGCCCTCTCGACGGGCAGGCTCTGGTTCAGGGTTCCGGAGACCACGCTCATCAGGGTTAATGGGTCCCTCCCGGAGCTCGTGTTCGCGAAGGACCTGGTGCTGAAGGTCATATCGATGATAGGGGTCGAGGGGGCGAATTACAAGGCCTTGGAGTTCAGCGGGGATGTGGTTGAGGGAATGCCCATGGATGAGAGGTTCGTCCTCACGAACATGTCGGTCGAGGCGGGGGCGAAGACGGCCATTATACCTCCGGATGAGATCACCTTCTCCTACCTGAGCGGCAGGGCTAGAAGGCCGATGAGACCGGAGTACTCTGATCCTGGTAGTCACTCCGATGAGATCGATCTCGATGCCGGCTCCCTAGAGCCCCTGGTCGCCTTACCCTACTCTCCGGCGAACGTTAAACCGGCTTCAGAGGTTCAGGAAGAGATAGATCAGGCCTTCATAGGCTCCTGCACGGGCGGGAGGATGAGCGACCTGATGGCGGCTGCTAGGATACTGAGGGGAAGGAGGGTGAGGGATGGGGTGAGGCTCATAGTCATACCCGGGAGCCGGAGGATATACTTTGAGGCCCTGAGGAGTGGAGTATTGGAGACCCTAGTGGAGAGCGGGGCCGTCATAGGTCCCCCAACTTGCGGCCCCTGCCTGGGAGCTCACCTTGGGGTTTTAGCGGAGGGTGAGGTGGCCGTGTCGACATCCAACAGGAACTTCAGGGGGAGGATGGGGCATGCGAGCTCTAAGGTCTACCTGGCGAGCGCCGCCACTGTGGCAGCATCAGCGATCACCGGTAGGATCACGGATCCAAGGGAGGTGATCCGTTGATCATCAGGGGCAGGGTCATGAGGTACGGAGACAATGTAGATACTGATGTCATAATACCAGCCAGGTACCTGAAGCACGGCTCCGACGCGGAAGTCCTGAGGGCCCACGCCATGGAGGACCTGGATCCCCTCTTCCGGGAGAAGGTGAGGGAGAGGAGAATAGTGGTTGCGGGGAGAAACTTCGGCTGTGGATCCAGCAGGGAGCAGGCCGTCCTAGCGTTGAAGTACTCTGGAGTCGAGCTGGTTATAGCTGAGAGCTTCGCCAGGATATTCTTCAGGAATGCTATAAACCTCGGTCTCCCCCTGCTGGAGCTCCCGGAGGCATGGGTGATAGAGGACGGCGATCTCGTCGAGGCCTCCCTGGAGGAGGGGGTCGTGCGGCTGCCGGAGAGGGGGATAACCCTGAAGGGGAGGAAGCTGCCGGATTTCATGCTTGATATGATCAAGGCTGGGGGATTGATCCCCTATCTCAAGGGGATGAGATGATGCCGAGGATAGCCTTGATCCCGGGAGACGGTGTCGGTCCGGAGGTAATGGATGCTGTGGTCCCCCTGCTGGAGGTTGTGGCTGACCACCTGAACATCCCGATGGATCTCAGGTTCTACGAGGCCGGTGATGAGACCAAGAGGAAGATAGGAGTCGCACTGCCGGATGAGACTTTTCAGGGAGTTTTGAAGGCGGATGCCACCCTCATGGTGGCCATAGGGGAGACCGCGAGGGAGGTTATACTTCCCCTGAGGCAGAAACTTGATCTTTACGCTAATCTCAGGCCGGCCAGGTCCTATCCCGTGCCAAAGGCCGTTCCCGGGTTCGATCTCACGATAGTCAGGGAGAACACTGAGGACCTCTACATAATGTCCGGGTGGAGCGGCGATGATGCTGCCGTGGATCTCAGGGTGATAACTAAACGGGGGAGTGAGCGCATATGCAGGTTCGGCTACGAGTACGCGAGGAGGAGGGGGAAGGAGAGGGTTTACGTTGTTCACAAGGCCAATGTGCTGGAGGGATGCAGGCTCTTCAGGAGGGTTTGCTCACAGGTGGCCTCGGAGGAGGGATTCGAGTACAGGGAGATGTACGTTGACAGTGCGGCCATGAGGATAGCCACTGACAGGCCCTTTGACGTGATAATAACTACCAACATGTTCGGTGACATACTCTCGGACCTGGCGGCGGCCTTCATAGGGGGGCTGGGCATGTACCCTAGCGCTAACCTGGGCGAGGGGAGGGCGATATTCGAGCCGGTCCACGGGACCGCTCCCGAACTGGCCGGGAGGAACCTGGCCAACCCCATGGCGACCATGCTCTCGGCCTCGATGATGCTAGATTGGTTGGGATACGGAAGGGGGGCTAGGTTGATTGAGGATGCCGTGAGAAGGGCCTGTGAGCTGGGGTTCGTCACCCCTGACGTAGGAGGTTCCCTCGGGACCAGGGAGGTGGGCCAGAGGGTATTGGAGATCCTGAGGTCCTTCCTCTGAAGCTCGTTCCTTCGGACCCCCAGCATATTGTTAAATTGTTTCCTCTTATCCAGATTTTTGGAAATATAATTTCAAGACTGTTGATGCGCGATGGCATCGGCGGAATGCTCGTTTATAAGCACCGGCCAGTGATTCTCCCGGATCCGCATGAGGCTGCTGAGCTTCGTTCACGGAGGGGTGAGGGATTACGGTATCCTCCTGGACGATGAGATCGTACCATCATCCGAGCTATCGAGGAGGCTCGGAAAGAGGCTTCCACCTACATTAGATGACCTCATAAAAACCGGATTGGTGGAGGATGTCATCGGCTTGGGGAATGGGACCTTCGAGGGGACCCTGAGGCTAGAGGAGGTTGAGGTAATCAGACCTATCTCTGATCCACCGAAGATAATTTGCTTGGGGAGGAACTACGCTGAACACGCTGCCGAGACGGGTAGCGAGCCTCCGAAGGAGCCCGTGATATTCATGAAACCCAGGACCTCGCTGAACGATCCCTTCTCTGACGTGATGGTGCCCGATGACTACACCTCGGAGGTGGACTACGAGGGGGAGATAGCCTTCATCGTCAGGAGGGGGGGCAGGAGGCTGAGCGAGGGGGAGGCCAGATCATCGATACTCGGCTACCTGGCCTTCAACGATGTCACAGCGAGGGATCTCCAGAGGAGGGATAAGCAATGGGTGAGGGGGAAGAGCCTGGATGGCTTCGCTCCGATAGGACCTTGGATCGATTTGAGCGTGGATTTTGAGGAGCTGGGCGTTTCAACCTGGGTGAATGGTGAGCTCAGGCAGAGGGCCAGCTCTAAGGAGATGATATTCAAACCCTGGGAGATATTGGTCACGCTCAGCAGGGGGATGACCATCGAGGCCGGTGACATCATCGCGACGGGAACTCCCGCCGGAGTTGGGGCCTTCTCAAACCCTCCCAAGCTCCTGAGGCACGGAGACATTGTTGAGGTGGAGGTTTGGGGCGTCGGAAGGATCAGGAACAGGATCGTCTTCGAGAGCATGAGATGACAGCTGAGCCCTCACAAGTCGCATTCCCATCAGACTTCCACCCCGAATGCCACCCTGACGATCCATCCCACCGCGAAGGATACCAAGGCGACGCCGAAGCTTATGGCCAGCATCTCCAGGAAAATCCTAGCGAAGGGCTGATCCTTGACGACCGACACGAAGAAGGAGAAGATTCCTATGATTGTTACAGCTATCCCTAGCATCGATGCCAGGGCCATGTAAGGATCCAAGGGAGTCATGAATGGGGATACCAGGAGGGCCACCGTCATCACGTAGGTGACTCCCGTGTAGAGTGCTCCCCTCAACGGGTTTCCCATCCTCTCCGATCTCCTGGAGAGGTACTCGGAGGCGGCCATGGAGAGACTGGCCGCCACCCCCATGACGAGGCCGGCCATGCCTATGAGCCTGGTGTTCTGCAGGGCCAATGTCAGGCCAGCCAGAGCTCCAGTTAGCTCCACAAGGGCATCGTTGAGTCCCAGTACGATGGATCCCACGTACTCAACCCTCTCCTCCCTCAGGAGCTCGATTAGTTTGTCCTCATGCCTCTCCTCCTCCTGAAGGATCGTCGCAACTTCCTGAATATCATTCATCAGCCTTCCATATTCCTCCTGAGCGAGCTCCTCTCCCCTCTCCATCAGCTTGATCGCGAAAGTCACGCCGAATATCCTGGCCAGCGCCGAGTAGAGGAGGATCCTCTTGCCGTCCGGTTTCACCTCCCTTTCAGTGTACTTCCTCAAGATTGAGTAATGCCTGAGCTCGTCCTCGGCTATTCCCTCAAGTACCTTCCTGTTCTCTCCACTTAACCTCCGGGCCAGGCTCAGGTAGATGTTATGCTCCGTTATCTCACTCCTCTGAAATTCCAGCAGAGCCTCAATGACCTCCGGCCTCAGGTCGGTCATCACCCTCACCCGGGGTCCGGAGGGATATCTTCCGTATAAGTTCATGATCGCATGCTGCCCGAGTCGATGGTCCGGCGAACCAGCCTGAGGTGCTCAGCCGACCCCCGGGATCATATGAGAGTGGATTCCATTCATTGGCGGTTACTCGCGTGAGGCATGCGCTGATGTGAACTCTCACTAAAGGTGAGTCCGCAGAGTCACTAAAGATCAATCCTCGCGCGCATTCAGGTCGTGGTGTCTGGGATGCCCACATGCCATGCCTGGATCCCATCGGAAAGTGGCCACCGTCCTAGCCTGGGATGCTGTGAGGTGAGGCTTCCGTGACAGCTTCCGTGGACCGCTTCTCTCCTGAACGCGCTCAGGTTTCCGCTTGGGGGCACCGGCCTATATGCCCCGGGTCGGAAAAAAGGAGGGAGTTGATCGTCCCTCTGGGCGAGCTAACGCCTCACCTCCTAATCCTCAGGGCGTCTAGGGCCCCCGTCAGGGCACCGAGCCCGGCTAGGATCGTTCCCACGCCGGCTGGGAGGACGAAGTTGACCAGCCATAGGTGGATCTGCTGCGTCGGGATCTGGCCCCCTGAGTGTGCACCGGGTAGACGTGCATCATCCAGCCAGCATGGTAGCCCCCGTACATCAAGGAGAGACATGCCACCAGGACGCCGGCGTTGTAGAGCAGGAAGGACAGGAGCCCGATCTTCGAGTCCACATCTCCATACACTGAGGAGAAGTAGAGGTTCCCCACAGGCCCCGCTATCAGGTACATCAGGTAACCCATGGTGAACCACATCCCCGCGCTACCGCCCGCTATTATCCTCGGGATCTCTAGGGGCTCGTAGGCTATCAGAAGCGTGATTATAGAGGCTATTATCAGGTGAATCAGCGAGGCGTATCTGAACAACCTGCCTGGACCGGGCATAATATACCCGGTTCATTGTACAACTATTGTTTTATAACTATTGCTGAACAATCGTCTAGAATAATATCGCGAGCGCGATGAGTCCGGGGGTGTCGTGTTGGAGGGGACCTCGGGAGGCAGGGTGTTCGCTCTTCTGGAGGGGATACTCGGATCATCCCCATCTGAGTTCATCGGGAAGACCTGCTCCGTACTCATGAGGGTGATCGAGTCGTCCTCGCAGGAGGGTGAGCTCCTGATATACATGTTCGGCCTTAAGCTGGGTGAGAAGGTTGGGAGGGAGATCCGCGAGGGTGATCCTTGGAGCGTCCTGTCGGAGGTGCTGAGTTACATGGGACTTGCTGAGAGCATCCATGTTGTTTCCGATGAGCCCGGAGGCACGCTGCTCCGGGTGAGGTGCACTGAGAAACACGGAAGGAAGGCCGGATGTAGCTTCGTAAGGGGGATAATAGCCGGATTCATCTCCCAGGCATCTGGGAGGTACGTCCTCGTCACCGATGTGGAGTGCCGTGATGAGGACTGCCTCCTCAGGGTCATGGAATCCCTCGAGAACGTCGATCTGGAGCCCCCCAGGGACATGATAATGGAGTACCTGAGGGCCAATCCCGGGGCTCACATGAGGCAGATCGCTAGGGATCTGGGGATGAGCCTCGGATCGCTCAGGTGGCACCTGAGCGTCCTCGAGAGGAGGGGCCTAGTTAAGGAGAGGAGGAAGGGAAACATGACAGAGTTTTACCCAGCTGAGGTCGCTCTCAAATATTACCAGAACTCATCATCCCAGGGGACATCTTGATTCTCGCAGATACGACCGCTGAAGACTATCTCGAGTATCTCCCCGGATGACCTGCTGAAGACATCCACATCACCCGAGTCGTCCTCCCTGACTGCTAGGACAACTATGCTGCATCCGTTTTCATCCTCTAGGGAGACGTAAAGCTCCTTATCATTTATCACGCTCAATTCTGGCTCCTCTTCATCCAAATCTATCCTCTCCATCCTGGCGTACCACTTCCCCCACTCGAAGGTTATGGCCTTCATCCCGAGGAACTTGGCGAGGGGTTCCAGATGCCTCAGGATCACCCTCTTCATCCTGCCGACGCCCAGGCCCAGGAGCCTGAGTGGGTCCTCCTCGACCTCTCGGGCGAACCTATCCCAGTTGATCCCTATCTGTTCCACTCCGTCCATTTCAGCTCGGTCGCTAGGCCGAGTACCAGGTAATAAGTTTTTTGGTTTCCCCGTCTGAAACGGTTATAAGCTGGGGGATCCGCGAAGGCCCATGGAGTTCAGGTACTTGGGCGGCTCGGACGTCAAGGTCTCCTCCGTCGGCCTGGGCACGTGGCAGTTCAGCGAGTCCTGGGGGGTGACGGACTACCAGACGGCTAGATCCATAGTCGAGGCTGCCTTAGAGGTCGGGATCAACCTGTTCGATACTGCCGCCGTTTACGGGAGGGGGATGAGCGAGAGGTTCCTGGGAGAGGCGATGAGGGAGCTTGGGATAAGGGAGGAAGTCATAGTGGCGACCAAGATACCTGGTGAGTTCCTATCGAGGCACGACGTCTTCAAGGCAACAAGGAGATGCCTCGAGAGGCTCAACACGAGTTACATAGATTTGATGCAGGTCCACTGGCCCCCCTGCTGGGACAACTTCCCCACATGCGAGTACATGCGCGCCCTTGAGGAGCTCGTGCACCTCGGAGCGATAAGGATGATAGGGCTCAGCGACTTCCCGCCAGAGCTCATAGAATCCGCCTGGTCCTGCCTCTCCACCGAGGACATAGTGAGCGTTCAGGTGAAGTACAACCTGGTTGAGAGGGATGCTGAGAAGGAGATAATCCCTTACGCTGAGGCAAGCAATCTAAGCGTGCTGGCATGGTCTCCCCTCGCCAAGGGAGCCCTCACTGGCAAATACACTCCGGAGAACCTCCCCAAGTTCTCCGACGTCAGGGAGGGGTCCGCCCTCTTCCACCCGGAGAACTTCACGAAGATCTACGAGCTGGTGAAGCTCCTAACCGACGTCGGGACGAGGTACGGGAAGAGCCCCTCTCAGGTGGCGCTCAACTGGTTGCTGATGGCCAGCGACAGGGTGATCGTGATACCGGGGGCCAAGACACCGTCGCAGGTGAGGGAGAACGCCGGAGCTGCTGACTGGAGGATGAGCCTGCAAGATTGGATGATGCTGGAGGAGGAGAGCGGGAGGATAAGGATAACTAGGGTGATCTGGTGATCACCCGGCCCCTCCTATCCTCTTAGTCAGTCCCTCGATCAGCCTCGAGTAGAGATCCCCGAAAGTCCTGTAAAGGGTTTTCATGAGATCGTAGGCAGTTATCATGAGGAGAACGGCCAATCCCAGGTATATCAGCCTGGATATCCACTCTCCGAGCAATTGCATCGCTATCCTAGGCAAGTAGACCCAGAGGATGGAGCCTATCGTCATGTAAATGAGATCCGTTACGATCCTTCCCAGCGTCGTCCTGGTCACACCTATCCTCTCAGCGAACCTATCGGAGGCCATGTCGAAGAGCCCCTTGAGGGGCACCAGTATCCTGTAACCGAAGTATATCGTTATCAGGAAGTCCAGGGAGGTTAGGAGCAGCTCTCCCCTTATCAGGAGGTCCTCACTAGATATGAGGGTGACGTCGGAGATCACGGGGGAGAGGATCCTCACAAGCAGCAGAGCTACAATCATCCTGAAGAGGTTCGATAATATCTCCCTCAAAATGACGCTCAGCTCACCCCTCTCCATTGAGAGCTCGGGAAGCGGTTTCCTTCTCTCCGGCATCCTGAGGCTCCTTGGCTCCCTGAGATCCCTGTATGCCAGGTAGACTGATGCGGCCAGGTAGATCAGGGGAACCGTGGAGAGGTACCAGAGGGCCAGCCAGGGTTGTGAGAGGGAGCATGCTAAGAATATGATGAATATCCTGACGTCCCTGGTCGCGGGTATCGACCTGAGCATGCGGATCCTCACACCAGCTCCCGCCAGGCCCGAGGTGACGTAGCTCACCAGTACGCTGTTGGCCGAGGCCAGTATCGGGAGCAGAAGGGCGGATCGCCCCAGGTCAAGTGAGAGGGTCAGTCCAGCGACGAGGGCTACATCGGAGACCCTGTCCATGAGGGAATCGAGGAAGCCACCTAGTTTCGATGACCTCTTGAATAGCCTGGCCACCTCCCCGTCGACGCCGTCCAGTAGCGATGCGACCTGCGCCAGCAGTCCACCCAGGAGGAGGCTCCCCTCGGCCAGGAGAAAGGCTGCTATCAGGCAAAGGATGGAGGAGAGCGATGATATGATCGTTGGATTTACCCAGATCCTCCTCCTGTAGAGCATCAAAGATATCCTGGTGGATATGGGCCTGTTCAGATACCTGGACACGAGCCCGTCCTCGGGCTTGACGAGCTCCCTCCTCAGGATCTCCCAGTAGAGCTTTCTGGCCCTCTCTAGATCCTCCGGAGTGTCCACATCCTTCCAAACCTTCCCGGTGACGTTCACGTAATCAACATCGCCCGATGAGGCGGCCATGTTGAGAGCATCAGCTATCCTAGCCTGGGGCCCCTTCTCCCTCACGGTGGCCCTTATGTAATCCTTGGCCCTCCCCCTGCACATTATGAGGCCCGTATCTATGCCGTAGTGCGGGGGGACCTCCTTGCCGGTCAGGACGACATCTCCCTCCCTCAGCAGGAGCTTCAGCCCTTCTATGGTCTCGGATCTGGACGGACTCCTGTCCAAGCATACTGTGAAGGCCCTATCGCTCCAGTGATCGATCAGCTCCTCCAGGATGGATTGCTCGAATATGTGGTCGGACATTACTATCAGGAAGTCATCACCCACCCTATCCAGGGCCAGGGAGACCGTGTACAGGTTTCCGAAATCCTCCAGATCCGTCAGTATAATCTCGGCCTCCTTGCCAATTCTCCCCTCAATCAACTCCTTGAACTCAGGCCTAGTGACTATCAAGATCCTCTCAGGCCTTAACTTCCTGATCCTCTCCACTATGTGATCCAGGATCGTGACTCCGGGCTCCAGCTCGAAGAGAGTCTTGGGTATCCCACTTGAGTATCTTCCCATTCTAGATGCGACCCCGCCGGCGCATATTATCACTGAGACCATCTTAATTCACGCTCACATTCGGCTGATAATAATATAAGTTGTTCCCTCGGAATGAGATCGCCCCATCAGAGCCTCTAAGCTCGCATCCTTGCGGGTTCGATGAGTCATCAGATGCTCATGAGAGTGAGCTCCCTCGGACAGTTCAGCCTCAGGGGGTTCTTCTCACCCAGGCCCCTGCTCACGTAGAGGTAGCTTCCCCCCACATTGAAGAGCCCGCTCGCGTACCTGGTCCCGTACCTGCTGGGGGTCCAGAGGGGACCTATCACGGGTAGGCAGACCTGGCCACCGTGCGTGTGACCGGCCACCACGATCTTAGCTCTGGGTCGGAGCTCTATCACATCAGGGGTGTGAGAGAGAAGCAAATCAAGATCCCCGAGCCTCTCCAATGCCTCCGAGGCCTGCTCATCCTCTGTGTACCAGTCTAGCCCCCCGATCCTGAGCCCCATCTCCTCGGTGGCCTCGTTCAGGAGCAACCTCACACCGGCCCTCTCGAGCGCCTTCACCCCAACCTCCAGCGGTATCCTGGGACTCGCCCAGTGCTCGTGATTGCCGAGCACCCCGAACTTGGGCCCATCTATCCCTTCAAGGATCTCTATCAGCGGCTCCAAGTCCCTGGTTCTCTCATCATATGAGTCCCCCAGCACGAAGACGACATCAGCCTCCTTAGATAGATCGACCACGAGCTCCCTGATTGTCTCCTCCCTCCTCCCCCACCCGTGGACGTGCAGGTCAGCCAGCAGCATCGCATTCAATCCCATTCCCAAATTCAAGTTGACCCTGATAACCTTTGGCGCGTAACTCCTGAGTATTTTGTAGATCCTCATCGTGACATCATCCCTCTAGGTCAGACACGCCTCCTCCCAATCCTCAGCCCCATGACCTTCGCGAACACCCTGGCCTCGTGAATCTTCCTCCTCGCCAGGAACCACTCTAGGGCTTCCTCGGCCTCATCCTCACCGATCGGGTTGTCCCTCATGAACTCCAGAATGCCCTCCCTTATCACCTCATACCTCTGACCCTCGCTCAGGTTCCTGAAGCCCCTGAGCCTGCCGGTGACGTTAAGGTAGTGGTGAGCCCTGCGCGCCCACTCGCTCATGAGCCTCCCCAGGAGACCCGAGGGGAGAAGATAAGCTTAATGCATCATTTGATCCTCCTCCTGAGGAGGTAGACCACCAGCAGCGCTAGAGCCACGGGTATCAGCACCAGCACCATGCTGTCCCCCTGGGTAGACTTCCCCCTCTCTATTCCCTCCCCTAGCGATCTGACGATCCTATCCAGCTTATCCGGGATGCTGCTCCCCTCCAAGGGGGAGGGGATGTTCACCCTCCTTATCCCGAACTCCTCGGATATCTCAATGGCCTTCAGGTTCGCTTGGGTTCTCTCATCACCTACAGTGACCACCAAGTCTATCTCCCCGCTCCTGGCAGCTCTATAGATCTCAGAGAGCTCCGAGGGGGTAACAGGAAGGCCCTCATCCTTCATCAACAGGAACCTCACCCTCACGCCGAGCCACTCCAAAGCGTACTGCGCCATCGGAGTCGAGGCTAGAGCCGTTGCGTTCATCCTGTGGGCCTCCGCCATCATACTCCTAATCCTCTCCTCCACTTCCAGGTAATTCCTATCATAGGTCTCGGAGCGGGACGGGTTCAGCTCCTTCAGCACATCCCTGAGCTCCCTCATGAACGCCAGGTAATTGAGGGGATCGTAGATGGGCATGTGATAGTTAGGCTGGCCCGTCGATGGGTTCTCGTATATCCTGATCCCCTTAACCGATGGTATCTCCATCAGCCTCGCCCTCACACTCCCCTCAGAGACCATCTTCCTCACCGAGACCTCGAAGGGAGTGTGGGCCGTAGAGACTATGAGATCGGCCCTCCTCAGCTTCTCGATATCCCCGGGCCTCAGCTCGTAGTCGTGAGGATCCAGACCCGGGGGGACCAGGTAGTCAACCTCGTCATCAGCGCATGCTATGAGCCTAATGTCATGCACCAGATTGCTGAAGGTGACCACTATCCTCACACCACCTCCACCGGCGCTTATGGGGGATGAGCCCATCACCAGCAGGAGTATTAGGAACGCCGGGACTGCTCTGCTCATCGAGCCCTTGCCTGCTGTGCACATCTTTATAAATATGTTCATGGAAATGTGCACGATGCAGTCGATACGAGCTGAGGATCTATCGGTCAGCTACGGAGAGGAGATCGTGTTCAGAGGAGAGAGCTTCGAGTTCATCGGTCCAGGGCTTTTCCTGGTGATAGGACCCAATGGAGCCGGGAAGACCACTCTCTTCAGGGCTTTGCTCGGTCTGATCGAGGTCAAGGGCAGGGTTTACATGAACGGTGTGGAGGTCACAGGAAGCCCTGAGAGAGCTGGCAGATTCGCCGGATACGTCCCTCAGCTGGGGATTCTTAGCCCACCCTTTCCCTTGAGCGTCAGGGAGCTCTTGGAGTCCGCTGCGATCCTCAGGGGAGGGTCCGCCGGGCGTGAGGTGGGGGACGAGGGGAAAGCATCCATCGAATCCCTTGTCAGGGATCTTGGTCTCTCGGAGATCATGGAGAGGCCTTTCCAGCAGCTGAGCGGGGGACAGAAGCAGAGGGTCATGCTGGCGAGGGCGCTCATCCGAGACCCCCCGATATTGATAATGGACGAGCCGCTGACGGCAATGGACCCAACCGGAAGGGAGAATCTCATCAGGATCATCTTCGAACTCTCAGAGAGAAAGCTCTTACTGGTGAGCAGCCACGATCCCACACTGTTCATAAATAGGGCGAAGGCCTTGGTTGCCCTGAACAGGGGGATAGTCGCCATGGGACCTCCAGAGGAGGTCCTCAGAGAGGATGTGATGAAACGAGTCTACGGTGGAAACGTCTTGCTCGTAGAGAGGTGCCTCCATGTGGTGGATTACCATGCCGTTTGAGCTCATCTTAGACTTCAGGTGGTTGGTCGTTATATCCCTCTCCTCCATGGCCTTCGGCGTGGTCAGCCCCCTGGTTCTATCCAGGAGGCTCCTCTTCCTGGCCGGTTCCCTCCCCCATTCGGCCCTGCTCTCGGCCATCCTAGCTATAATCTTGGACAGAATCCTCAGCATCCCTCACCAGATGGGCTCCCTCATCCTCAGCATCGCGATGGTATCCTCAGTCTTCTACATGGTATCCAAGGGCGTGAGGCCCGATGTAGCCACTGCAGCCTTCCTATCCCTCACGGTCTCGCTCACCGCGCTCTCCCTCTACTACGTGATAACGGGCTTCCCATTGAGGGAAAGCCTCTGGTCCTACTTAGTCGGTGACCCGCTCCTGGTGACCTGGGATGACGTCAGCTACGCTGCCCTCATATCCCTCGCGATCCTCGGGATCAACCTGCCCGTCCTGAGGAAGCAAGCACTGATAGGGGCGGATAGGGACTTCGCAAGGATATCCGGAGTTAAAGTGGCTTTTTATGATGCCTTAGCCGCCATATCCCTGGCAATCGCAACAGTAGGACTCCTTAGGATCGTCGGCTTCGTGCTGGAGCATGTGATGATCATGCTCCCTGCCATAACGGCCGCCTCACTGGCGAGGAGCCTGAGGGAATTCATCCTCTTCTCTTTCACTATCTCCCTCTTGGGAGGGCTCGCCGGCCTGATCCTGGGACTCCTAACCGGTCTATCACCATCTGGCTGCATCGGTTTGACTATGTTCTCCGTTTATCTGATCTCCATGCTCGGAAGGGGGGGAAGATGAGGAGGAGGTTCGGCGTCTCCATCCCAAGCGAGCTGCTCGAGAAGCTGGATTCCCTATCCAGGGAGCTTATGGTCAGCAGGTCGTCCATCATAGAGGAGCTCATAAGGGAGGCGATAGATGAGAGGTCCCACCTCCTCAGGCCTCATAGGTGCAGGGGAGTCCTTATAGTCATCTCGAGGACCCCGGAGGGGGCATCCAAGGTGCTGGAGAAGTACAGCAGCTGCATAGTGTCCAGGAGCCATCATCACTCCGAGGGCTGCTGCGTCGACATAGGCTTCTTGGAGGCGGATTCCAGCGAGATAATCAGCCTGAGGAGGGAGCTCAAGAGGATCAAGGGGGTCTCGGAGAGGTATCTGCCGCTCGCCTGCATCCGATGAGGTCGGGATCGTGAGGAGACCCAGGAACTTCTCATTCATAGATCAGCAAGTCGCCGGCTCATCTTTGATAAGCTCCGAGGAGGAGGTCGACTGGCTGGCGGCGAACGGTATAACTGTTGTGATCTCGCTGGTCGAGCCGGGACGTGATGTGAGGAGGAGGCTCGCGGAGCTCGGGGTGGAGCACCTCCTCTTCCCGGTGGAGGAGTTCGAGGCCCCTCCCATCGAGGTCCTAGCGAGGATAGTGGACATCATCAGGGAGAGGGTGGATGCCGGGAGGAGGGTGCTCGTCCACTGTCTCGCCGGCTGCGGTAGGACGGGGACCGTGCTCGCTAGCTACCTGATCTCCAAGGGGATGACACCAGAGGAAGCTCTCTCACACCTAAACTCCAGAAGACCTTGTTCCATAGAGAGTCAAGCTCAATACAACGCCCTGTGGCATTACTACACATACAGATCGCTCCTGAGCGATGATCGCACTAGAGGGTCCCCAGCAGGAGGATCGAGGAGAGCCCCGCCGTGTGCAGGAGGCACATGATGAGGACCATCTCCCTCACCCGCAACCTCCTCACTGATGCCAGGAGCGCGGCCCCCAGCTCCGTGGGAAGGGGGGATGCTATGAGCAGGCAGGCGAGCGATATTTTGAGGGTCTCGCCCTTGAATCTGGGGGGCAAAATGCCCAGGATCATTTGGACGATCCTCTCCCTCGCTAGCTCGGATATCTCACCATTAATCTCCTCCCTCATGAGGTAGGAGAGGATGAGATCCCCTATGAGGGCGCCGAACCCGGCCATAGCTACTCTCAGGATTGGATCCTGTCCCCCGGCCATTGTGAGCAAGGTCAATGTGGCGATACCTGCGGTGAAGGAGTAAACGTACAGCAGCCCTAGCATCACCATCCCGAGGTGGCCCAGCCTCGCGATCAGCTCCGGTATCCTTAGGCCGGGGACCAGTATCATGGCTAGAAGGTAACTCAGGATGAGAAGCATGATCCTAGGATACTTGACCTCTCTCCCGGCTCTCCCGAGGATCTGGAGTCAGTTAACGCTCATACCGCTCCGCTCCATCGGCGTCGATGCTATATATAAGTTTATCCTCCGGCGGCGCTGAGCGAAATCCTTAAGTAGTTGGATCCCCGGACGTCCGGGTGCTCGGCATGGGAGGCCTCTTGGTTGTGAGGTTGGATGAGGCTTTCCTAGGAGGTGTCAGCTTTTCGGGCCTCCAAGGTGATCTCCTTTGGTGTTGACTGCTCCTACTTCTGGGGTCCGTGCCTTGAGAGACTCAGAAACATTCTCCTCGGCCTGAGGGAGGAGGAATTCTACGAGCTCGCGAGGCCACTCGCTAGGCTCGACTGGGTGGACTGCTACGCTGACAGGTGGACCTTGGCAGCCGTGGGATGGGGCCTGGCGCCAACGGCCTCCTCCCTGACCAGAGCGAGCATAACAATAGCGTCCCACCCCATCTTCAGGCACGGATATCTCTCCGAGCTCGGAAACCCCCACGAAGACTTCGGCTCTGCGGTGAACGCGGCCATGAGGTTCAGCCTCGTGATGAAGGACAGGCTGGCGATAATATCGGACGTGAGCACAGGGATGAGGGGAGTCAACCAGTACCTCCCCGGGGACAGGATCAGCGTGGACTGGCCCAAGGAGGAGCTCATATTGGTAGCTGAGAGCCTACCCAAGGAGCTGGATCATGAGCTTGAGGCCTATGGAGAGGTCAGCAGGAATTGGAACAGGCTTGAGGATGCCACTGCTCTCGTCATAAGGACCGATAAGAGGCTAGGGAGTGAGGAGCTCTCAAGAGCCCCCATGCTCAAGCTGATAGTGACGGCGACGCACGGTCTCGATCACATAGATACGGATGAAGCGAGGAGGAGGGCCATCATAGTTGAGAGGGTCCCAGTGAGAGCAAGAGCCGTCGCAGAACTCGCTTTGGGGATGATATTGAGCCTCAGCAGGGGGATATGCCTCTCGGACAGGTTGATGAGGGATCGCTCCTGGGCAAAGGGGAGGGTGAGGTGCTTCGAGCTGGCGGGCAAGAGGGCCGGGATAATATCTATGGGGATCGTAGGAAGCGAGATCGCCGAGCTCCTCAGAGGGATAGGGATGAGCGTTGACTACTACGATAAGTACAGGGCTGGTGGGAGGGAACTCGAGAGACTGCTGAGGGAGAGCGATGTCGTGGTCCTGGCCTCACCCCTGACCGAGGAGACGAGGGGGCTCATCGGGAGGAGGGAGATCTCCCTCATGAAGGATGGAGCCATCCTGATAAACGTGGGCAGGGGGGAGCTCCTGGATCTGGAGGCCGCTGTTGAGGCCCTGGACTCCGGTAAGCTGGGGGGCCTTGGCCTTGACGTTTTCCCTAGGGAGCCGCCCTTCGGTGACCCCGTCTTCGAGAGGCTCCTGGGTTTCGACAACGTGATAATGACCCCCCACATAGGTGGAACCAGCCGGGAGTCCGAGAGGAGGATCGTTGAGGAGGTCACCAGGATATTCGGGAAGTGGATGGGATCGAGATACGGCCTGATGGATGGCTTGGAAATGCCTGATCGAACTAGCGCCTCAGTCTCCTCGAGAAAGCCCTCTTGAATCCCTCAACATCCATCTCAAACCTCTGCTCCTCAACGTTCCAGAGCTCAACGGGGACCTGCCAGCTGGAGGGCCCCAAGGAGGAGGCCAGCTCCAACCTCTCGATCCTGTCACCGAGGAAAGTGCTCAAAGCCCTCATGAACGGCCCCACCATTCCCCCGCTCAGGAAAGCCACCCCCGTCACCCCGCGCAGCTCACCCTCGGTGAAAAAGAGCGCCACGGATGAGACGCTCGAGATGGCCCTCTTCACCCTCAGGAAGTCCTTGAACGGCACATCAATTCTCATGATGACTCCCTCCCCCAAACCTAAGCCCGTTGGGAAGTAACCCTTCACCACTATGCCCGCCCTCCTGTACTTAGCGAACCTCTCGGCCGGGTTAGGTATCCCCATGCCCCTCATGTGATCCCTGGACACCCTACCCCTCTCCTCTACCTCCTTAAGGGCAACCATGTCCTTATCATCAAGCCTGATGGATGGTTTCCTGGGTCTGGAGAGTTCTAGTATGCTCAGAGGGGTGTCTCCAGCCGATTCATACCCTTCCAGCATCCTCTCCATTATGAGCTCGGGGGCGATGTGCTGGGCCGGGAGCAGGTCGAAGCTGAGGGCGACCCTCTTACCCAGCCTCATCCCATCACCGCTCAGCCCCTCAAGAGCTCCCTCCAGGTGCTGGGGGACGAGTAAGTTAACATAGTAAGTATCACTTGAGGTCACGAGAGCGGAGTATGTGAAGGGAAATTCGTCCAGGAAAGCTAGCTCCTCATCCTCAGGATCCTCGATCTCCATTATATAGGTGGACAATCCCAAGTTGGAGGGATAGAGCACGTAGGGACCCACTATCACGCCCTTGCTCACCAGCACCCTTATCGCCCTGGAGACGGAGGCAGGGGACTGCTTGCTCTTCACGGCAAGCCTCTCTATCTTCGATTCCCCTCCATCCTGGAGCACCTGCAGCAGCGAGTTGAGCGTCCTCGCCTCCCTTTTGCTCATGCGGATCGAGGGATATCCCCTAACCGCCAGGAATATCCTCAGGAAGGTCCTTGCGCTTATCCTCCCCTCCAGCCTCCAGCGCCTAAGGAGGAGCTTCACGATGCCCTTGATGACTGAGGGCGAGCTTCCGGGTTCTATTGGGAGGAAGTCATCCGGGGCCCTGTAGGCAGGTAGCGTCCTTAGCCTGATCTCTGACGGACATCTCGACCAGAGGGCCAGGTTCCCAGCGTAGTACCAAGCTATGTCATATAGCTGGGGGAAATCTGCCTCCGGTAAAAACCTGATGAAAGCCTCCCTCCTTATTATAGCATCTATCTCCTCCTCACTGAGCCTTCTATCGATTATGAGAATCCCCCTATCCTCAATAACGTGATTTCTAGGGCATTTGGAGGTATGAACCTCACCCAGAACTATCCTACTGGGAATACTCCTTACTGGGTTCTCATTCAGGAGGAATCTGATGTCCTCAACTTCCCTCAGGAATTTCCTAGTCAGCTCGTCAGTTTTTTCAGTTTCGGGAGATGGCACGATGATTGGTGAGTTAAAGGATATATAAGCGTTTTCTCAGAAAAATAGGTAGTTACGATCTTCCTAGGATGCAATTGAGCTAGCCAAAGATATCTATGAACTAAAATAAGCTCTGAGCATGCTACAATATCTGGCAACGGCAATAAGAGAGAAGGTATGAAAGAGGTGATCGTGAGATGGATGGACCTTTCTTCCCGCCTGGTCCCCCGATAGGCTGAATCTACCTCAATTTTTAGGAGAGAACCAATAAAATCCATTTTTGCTGGTATATGGATTTAACTGAAAAAAATGTCGTATCATTTATATATGGGGACGCCCCCCCATCCGAGGGGTCGCTCTGAAGTACGTGCTCATCTCCAGGTGCGATCCTGCTCAGGAGCTCTGGGAGCTGGAACCCCTCCGCCATCTAAACTCAATCATAGAGAGGAGGATCGGCAAACAGTGGATCTTACTGGCGAATTTCTCCGAAAGTCTGAGGACCTACAGCCTGGGGTTCTGCGTGGAGCTTAGGGAGGAGCCCCCTGATGAGAGTCTGGCCACGCTCTCCCTGACGCCAGATGGAATGAGGCTCTCCCTAAGTTGGAAGGAGCTCTCACTGGGGAACCCCTCTGCGGAGACGATAATACCCATGGACATCTCAATGATCAGCATCTTCTCATTCCAGAACCCTAAGTTGGTGATCGAGGAGGGGCTCGCGTCCAGGATCCTATTTTACGCTAATCCAGCGATATGGTCGGACCCCTCCTTGGTCGGGGTGGGGATCTCATCTGCATACGAGAGGCTATCGGAGGAGCTGGGGCTTGGAAGGAGGTATGAGTCCTTCGCTAGGGCCCTCCTCTTCCTGTGCGGAATCGAACATATCCCTGAGATTATGAAGGCCTTCATGGCGCTCTCCTCACTGGGCATATCCCCTCCCATATCCAAAGCGGAGCTCCTCCATACTCCGGACCTGTCGCCCGCTGAGATGAAGGTCCTGAGAGCCCTTTGCATCAAGGAGGCGATTGACAGGATTCCCAACCTGTCAGATAGGCAGATGGCCTCCCTCCTCTCCGACCTGATCGGGTTACCCAGCGCCCAGAGGGCGAGGCTGCAGAGATCCCTATCGAGCAGGGGGCTGAGGGAGGGGCTCACCCTCACGGAGCTGTCCCTGGTCACGGGCATCGATAAGGCCTACCTCTGGAGGTACGTGATACCGGGGATGACGAGGGGCTGCCTGCTGACCGCGGAGAGGGACAGCATGAGGGGGAAGGAGGTTAGGGTCTACAGGCCCAACACCCATGTGACCTTCGTGAGCGATCTGATCCTGACTTACGGCATGAGGATCTCCAGTCTTTTGAGCAGGATCCCCTGATCAAATCCTCTCCAGCCTAGCGATGACCTCCACCTCACCCAGTTCCACGTCACCGTCCCCGTTGGAATCCACCCAGTGGAGCAGGTATAGCTGATCCTCAAACTGGTTAGCCCTCATGAAGATCGAAGCCGCCAGGGTTCCGAATCTGGTGAAGCCCTCGCCCACCACCACGAACCTGCCCTCCCATCTAAGCCAGTAAACGACCGCGTAATCCTCCCTGCCGAACGAGATCTTTAGATCGTACTCCTTCGACTTCACGTAGAGCTTGGCCTCGCTGCCCCTCAGGAACATGGACACGCCAGCTATGGAGTTGAACTCCAAGACGAGGCTGTTCGCCTTGGGACCCCCTAGGAGGACCACGTTATCGTTAGGCAGGCTCCCCGCCCTCCTGGCCCTCTCGCTTATCATCTTACCGGCCCTCTCATCGTGGGTGCCGTAAAGCACCTCATAGCTCTCTATGCCCCTGGGCTTGTTCGGTATCACCGTCACCCTCAGTTCCCTCACCTCAGAGCCTGCGTTGGCCCTCAGCAGCCAGATTCCCTCTGAATCCGGTGTGAACATGAGCGAGAATTCGCCGTTCCCGATCAACCTCGGCCTAAGGATCATCTCACTTCCATCCGGTCTCCTTATGCTGATGTTGACCTCAACCGAGGGTGGCTGCACCTCACCTCTAACCTCCAGGGCCTCGCCAACCACAGCAACCCTGGGTGCTCGGAACTCCAGCTTGAGGACGGGTGTCCTGGAGCCCACCTCCTTCACCTTAGCTATCGTGTAGGAGACCATCTCCTCTATCCTAGGATGAC
The DNA here is from genome assembly GCA_003344655.1 of Candidatus Korarchaeota archaeon NZ13-K. NCBI lineage: Archaea > Thermoproteati > Thermoproteota > Candidatus Korarchaeota archaeon NZ13-K. Next base: position 20,710 of record MAIU01000003.1, on the reverse strand, counting down.
GCTGAGGATCCACCACCTCAACCAAATTCCCCCGCTGGTCTATTATCACCACTGACGCGGTGTACCTTATGCCGAACCTGTCTATCGCATGCCAGGCCTCGGGTAGCAGCAGCCATCCCCTGGGAGGGGATGCGGCATCGAAGGCCCTCTTGTCCTCGGCCCAGCCCGTGCTCGAGAGCGGGTGAATCGGATCGAGCATCACCACGGCCAGGACGTAATTCCCGCTCAGTAGCTCCTGATCGGATTTCCATGCGCTCGATAGAGCCGGAAGGAAGTCCTTGCAGTGAGGGCAGGTCGTCTGAGCGACCAATATTATAACAACCTTACCCCTGAGATCGGATAGGCTGAAGCTTCCCCCTCCGTAGACATCCGCTTCGAAGTCGATGGCATGAAGCGTGAGCGTGGATACCATCATGAGGCCCAGCATTAGAGCGACTCGCCTCAATTCCGGTCCACCCCTGGCCTCTTCAGCCGCTATATTAACTTGACTCGATGATCGTCAACGCCCCCAGTTCATCCAGGCTAAAGGGGCCGGGAGATGATCCCAGGGATCACTTGACCCTCAGGTAGCTCCCCACCTGGAAGAAGCCCTTGCCCCAATTGTGGAGCGGTATGTTGATCTCCCTGAAGTTCCACCCGGTCCTCTCGCTGAAGAACCTGCCGTCGGCCCTCGCCGAGACCACCTCCCCCAGGACCAGCTTCACATCACCTAGTTCCAGCTCCCCCTTTAGCCTGCACTCCAGGACTCCTATGGCTTCCCTGATGACGGGTGCATCCACCTCCCGGCCCTTGACGTGATCGAAGATCGATGACTTATTCTCCTCCCTCCCGCTCCTGCTTCCGACGAGGTAAAGCTTATCCAGCATGGATGATGGGACCACGTTCACTGAGAAATCGCCGTACCTCTCGATCAGCTCCAAGGTGAGAGCTTCCTTCCCTATGGCCACCATGAGTGAGGGCGGTTCCTCCCCGACGGGGCTGACCCAGCTCGCCGCCATGAAGTTGACCCTCTCCCCCAGCCTGCCGCTGCCTATGACGTAAGCCGGCCTTGGGTGGAGCAGGAGGTAGAATCTCCTCACCTCTATCATCACTCCAGCATGATCCCTCAAGCTAAATACATTTTGATGGAGCCATCCGAGGATGCCTCAGGATCCTCGATCCCCCTGGACCACGAGCCTGTACTCCCTCTCGATGAGGCTCTGCGATATGTCGAGGTACACCTCGGTTGTTCGCAGGTTACTGTGGCCGAGTATGTGCTGCAGCACCCTGGGGCTCCCGCCCTTGGAGAGGAACCAGACCGCAAATGCATGCCTGACGGCATGTGGATGCGTCTTGAGGAGCCTGGCCACCCACCTTCTGATCGTCCTATCGCTCACCGGGAAGACCCTCTCATCCCTCCTCTCCAGATTCCTGAGCAGCGACTCCGTCCTCTCGGTGAAGTAGACGAAGCGGCTTTTATCCCCCTTTCCCCTCACCAGGGCCCTCTTATTGCCCAAGTCCAGGTCATCCCACCTCAGGGATACGAGCTCCCCCACCCTCATCCCTGTCTCAGCGAGCATCATTATGGCAGCCCTGACGAGGGGTTTCGCGTCCTCCAGCAGGCTCTCCACCTCACTGTACGTCCTGATCAGTGACTCGTCCACCTTGGGAGGGGGGGCAGGAGATCTTATCTCCTTGGCCAGGGCCCTGGCCTCCTCGCTCAGATCCTTCCTTCCGGCGACCTTGAAGAGCCTGGAGAGCATGTAAAGCTGCTGCTTCAGCGTCTTCCTGGAGATGGTTGACTCCCTCCTGGAAGCCCATATCCTCACGTGAATCGGCTTGGCTTCGCTCAGGGGAACCATGCTCAGGAATGAGAGGAACACGAGCCTGTACTTCCTCTTGCTGGATTGGGATAGGCCGGCTAGCGCGGCCTCCACGAGCTCCTCCATCTCTCTTTCACCACATGGCCCCTCAAACTCCAGCCAGCCCCTGCGGCTCCAAACTTAAAAGGAGGGTAGATGCCCGATCCTCCGGGGGATCGCCTCAGGGGCCCGGTCCCGTAGGCTCATAAATCGGCATCCCCCTCCGATGCCTCGCTGAGCCTCTTCATGAGGTAGAGCATGCTCTCAGCCGCGAAGTATATGCTCTCCAGAAGGGACTCCTTGGTGAAGTGGCAGGAGTCTATGTCGTGCTCCACGACCACTATATCACCATTGAGGGACACCTTGCAGGGCACCCCCCTGTCGGCTATCTCCCAAGAGGCCTTCAGGGCATCCAAGGCCCTCTCCCCAAGCGATATAGGGGGATTGGCCGAGGCTATCACGTAGACTATGCCCCTCTCCTCCTCGGCCATTATGTAGACGATCACCTCCCTTCCCTCATCCTCCACCATGAGTATGAGGGCACCCTCCCGCTCGGCCAGCTTGACACCGGCCTCCCTCAGCATGGATTTCGCTTCCTCAATAAGCATAATCCTCACCTAACTTCCTGAGGAAGGATATCACTGCATAGAAGTTCCTCATGAAGGATTGTCTTATGCACCTGGTCTTGAGAAAGGATGTCACTATGATCTCGTTGCCCTCCCCGAGATGATATGAGGCGAAGTTCATCCTGAAGTTCTCCTCCAGAAGCTTACGGGCCATCTTCTCGGTAGGTATGAAGGGAGGATCCGTCTTACCAACGATCACGGTCATATCGCCATCCAGAAGGACTATGAGCATGTAGGAGAGCTCCTCCCCCTTGAAGTATGTTATCAAGGCGTCCCCCACCCTCCTGTAGTCTATGCCCTCCTCCTCCAGTATGTCCTCTACCTCGTCAAGCCCTCCCATAGGGTTATGTTGCATCGATCCTTACAAAAGCTTTTTTCTCCTCCCCGGGCCGTGGCCCGGGGAACCCCTGGTGATCCATTCCCCAGTCGGAGCCCTTCGTCAACGTTTATATCCGTGTCCGTGGGATCTGAATGGATGAGAGTCGCCCTGGTGATGCCCCCGACGCATTCCTCGGTTAAGGAGGTGCTCGGGGTCAACGGGGTACCGCTGGGCTTGGCTTACCTGGCCTCCATCGCCAGGGAGGAGGGGCATGAGGTGGCCATCTTCGATTTCCCCTCGATGAACGCCGACATAAGCTCCTCGGGACGCATCCTCAAGGGATTCGATCCCGACGTCGTCGGCATATCAGCGACAACCCCAGCAATATATGATGCTTATGATTTGGCCGGGATCTCGAAGGAGCTGAATGAGAACGCCGTCATCATATTGGGTGGACCTCACGTCACCTTCCTCCCGGACCACACGCTCAGGAGCTGCCCTCACGTGGACGTGGTCGTCAGGGGGGAGGGGGAGGAGTCGTTCAGGGAAGTCCTCAGGGCTCTTGAGAAAAGTGATATGAATCTGAGCTCCCTCAGGGATGTAAAGGGGATATCCTACAGGGATCCCGAGGGAGGGGTGAGGCACAACCCCCCCAGGCCCCTGGTCGGCCGGCTTGATGACCTCCCGATCCCCGCCTATGACCTGATAGACTGGAACCTCTACAGGGTCAGGAAGCTGAGGTATGGGGTCCTTATGACCTCCAGGGGATGCCCATTCAACTGCATCTTCTGCTCATCCTCCCTCCAGTTCGGGAAGATCTGGAGGGCCCACAGCGTTGATAGAGTGATTGAGGAGCTCAGGATCCTGAGGGAGGATTTCGGGATAAGGGAGATCGAGTTCCTGGATGACACATTCACCTTGGACAGGAGGAGGGCCCGGGAGGTTTGCGAGGGGATCCTGAGGGAGGGCCTCGACGTCAGCTGGAGCGCCTCCTCCAGGGTGAACACGTTCGACAGGGAGACCGCTCAAGCGATGAGGAGGGCGGGGGCCCACACCATCTACTTCGGGATAGAATCCGGCACTCAGAGGGTGCTGGACTTCATAGGGAAGGGGATAAAGCTTAGTCAGGCCGTCGAAGCGGTCAAGACCGCTGCGGAAGCCGGGCTCAAGGCCCTCGGCTCCTTCGTCATAGGTTTCCCCATAGAGAGGGAGGAGGACATTGACAGGACCATAGGCTTCTCCAAGAGGCTCGGCCTCGATTACGCCCAGTTCACCGTTGCAACCCCCTATCCAGGGACCAGACTATGGGATTTCGCCCTCAGGAACAGGCTCCTAATCACTCTGGACTGGAGGCTTTACACGACGGTGAATGCCGTGATGAGGGGCCTCTACCTGACGGCTAATCAGATTCAGAGCATGCTCGTTAAGGCTTATCTCACCTTCTACCTCAGGCCGAGGTACCTCCTCAGGGACCTGCTCAGGTTCAGGGAATCCCTGGTGAGGAGGGCCCTCCCGAGCATATTGAGGGCCATCTGGAACTTCATTAGGAGCGGGAGCTCCAGGAGCTCCTCTGAGGGCCCTGATCTCGATGGGCTCATCGAGGAATTCTCTGACCATGAGGAGTTATGAGGCTCAGCTTATCTGTTCGCGGGGCTCCAAGCTGGCTATTCAAGATCCTCATCGACTTGCTCCTCGGCCTGAGCGACCAGCCGCGCCACCATCGCCGAACGAAAGATTTTTAAGTGGAGGCTCAGGGGGGCCGCAGGTGATATGATGAGTTACCGGAGATGCCTCGTTTGAGTGAGAGTATCTCCAAGCTGGTCCTCGCATACTCCGGTGGACTTGACACGACCGTGGCCATAAAGTGGTTCTCCGAGAACGGTGTTGAGGTCGTCACCCTGACGGTGGAGCTCGGCCAGGGAGCCGAGCTGGAGGAGATAGAGAGGAGAGCCTATGAGGCCGGGGCCGTGCGTCATTACAGCTTCAACCTCGTTGATGAGTTCGCTCATGATTACATAGCTCCGGCAATACTCGCAAACGCCATGTATGAGGAGGAGTACCCCATATCCAGCTCGCTCTCCAGGCCCCTCATAGCCTCAAAGCTCGTGGAGGTGGCGGAGAGGGAGGGCGCCGACGCCGTCGCCCACGGCTGCACCTCCAAGGGTAATGATCAGGTCAGGTTCGCCGTGACCGTGAGGTCCCTGAATCCCAGACTCAAGGTGATAGCCCCAACGAGGATATGGAGGACGAGCAGACATCAGGAGCTTGAGTACGCGAGATCCAGGGGTCTAAGGATCCCCGAGAGCCACAAGAGGTACTCAATAGATTCCAACATCTGGGGTAGGAGCGTAGAGGGCGGGCCAATCGAGGATCCCTGGAACGAGCCCCCGGAGGACGCCTTCGAGTGGACGGTTCCCCCTGATAGAGCCCCAGAAGAGCCGGAGTACTTGTCGATTGAGTTCGATAAGGGGCTCCCTGTGGCCCTAAACGGGGAGAGGATGAGGCTGAGCGAGCTGATAGTCAGGCTCAATTCCATCGCTGGAAGGCACGGGGTCGGGAGGATAGATCACATGGAGAGCAGGATAGTCGGTTTCAAGAGCAGGGAGGTTTACGAGGCCCCCGCCGCGGTCACTATAATAAGGGCGCACAAGGACCTTGAGAAGGCGATTCTGACGAGGAGGGAACTTCAGTTCAAGTCCTTAGCCGATAGGGAGTGGACCAACCTAGTCTACGAGGGTCTCTGGAGCGAGCCCCTCAGGGAGAGCCTCCAGAAGTTCATAGAAAACATGAACGAGCACATCTGCGGTGAGGTCAGGTTGAGGCTCTTCAAGGGGAGCCTGATGGTGGTCGGAAGGAGGTCGGATCTCGCCCTGTATGACGTGAGCATAGCGGGCTACGATGAGGGATGGTACCCCACTGACGAGGAGGCCAGGGGCTTCATACAGGCCTGGGGTTTATATGCTGTGACATCGAGGGCTGTGAGGAATGTACAGAAAACCGGGGCTGGGGGAGCAGGAGGGCTGGTTGCTTAAGTTCACCTCATCGCTTGAGGAAGACAGGGACCTATTTAGGGCAGCCGTTCTCACTGCCCTGGCCCATCAAATTCATCTTTTTGAGCTGAAGCTAATACCTGAGGAGGCCAGAATCACAATCTCCCTTCTCCTTGATGCCCTGAGCAGGGAGGAGGAGATACTCTCCGGAGACTTCGAGGACGTGCACGAGGCGCTGGAGAGCTGGTTACTGGAGAGGGCTGGGGAGATGGGCGGCTGGATGGCCTACGGGAAGAGCAGGAACGATCAGGTGGCGACGGCCCTGCGGTACTCAGCCGTGAGGGAGCTAATAGCGATCCTCTGGGAGATAAACAGACTTAGGGGAGCCCTGCTGGACTCCGCCCTCTCAAACTTGGAGCTAGTGATACCGGCGTTCACGCACCTCCGACCGGCCCAGCCCTCCACGGCCTCTCACTACCTCCTCTACGTTGAGCAGGAGCTCTTCCACCATTACAGGGTGATATGGCACGTCCTGAGGCAGGTCGTGGACCTCTGTCCCCTGGGCTCAGGGCCGGCCGCCGGCAGCTCGGTCCCCCTGGATAGGGGGAGGCTCGCCGATCTGCTCGGGTTCTCCGGAGTGGAGGGCAACACCCTCCTGGCCACTGGGAGCAGATCCTTCGAGACACTGACCCTGGCCGTGCTCTCCTCCCTCATGGTGACCCTTAGCAGGGTTTGCGAGGACCTAATAGTGTGGTCCACCCCGGGATTCGCCCTGGTGGAGCTTCCGGAGGATCACGTCTCCACGAGCAGCATAATGCCGCAGAAGAGGAACCCCGTGACGCTGGAGGTTGTGAGGGCGAAGGCCGGGGAGGTCATGGGATCCCTCGTCACGGTGCTCTCGATAGTGAAGGGACTGCCCAGCGGTTACAATCTGGACCTACAGGAGACCAACAGGCACTTCCTGGAAGCTCTGAGGAACGTGAAGGAGTCCCTAAGGGTTCTCTCAGACCTAGTGAGGAGGATCAGGTTCAGGGAGGCTAGAGTTGAGGAGACACTGGCTCAGCTCGCCGCGGAGGAGATAAGCAGGAGGAGGGGGATCAGCTACAGAGCAGCTCATTCCCTGCTGGCCTCGGCACTCAGGGAGTCGGACTGGGACCTGAGGAGGGCATTGAGCAGCTTGGGACTTGAGATCCCGAGCTTCGAGGAGGCGATAGCCACGAGGGTCAGGGGAGGTCCCAACCCAGAGGAGCTCAGGGTTGAGATAGAGGCTAGGAGGAAGCTCCTGAGGGATGACATATCGAGGCTGGCTGATTATGAGGCTGAGAAGACAGAGAGCGAGAGAAGGTTATTGGACATAGCGAGGAGGATCTCATCCGGCTCCTCCCCCTGATCACCCCCGGCAGGATCCTTGGGATCTCAGCTGATCCAGAGAACTTTTTATCGCTGCTCAGGGGCCGGTCGTGAGGAGTCTATGCTGAGGGAGAGGGGGGCGAGCAGATCCAGGATAGCATCAGGCGTTGCCGTGGTCTCGATAGCCGCCAGGCCCTTCCCCTGCCCCCATGGAAGATGCCTCTACTGCCCTGGTGGGGGGAGAACGCCCCAGAGCTACGTTGAGAGGAGCCCCGTGGTGATGAGGGGGTCCAGGCTCGACTACGACCCCTACCTCCAGGTGACCCGGAGGCTCCAGGACTTCTCCAGGTCGGGCGTTCATCCATCGAAGGTGGAGCTCATAATAATGGGTGGCACCTTCAACGCCCAGCCCTTCGATTACCAGGAGTGGTTCGTGAAGAGGGCCCTGGATTCCATGAACAGTTACATGGGACCTGAGAGGATATCAAGGAACCTCTTAGAGGCCCAGGAGCTGAACGAGGTGTCTTCAGTCAGGTGCGTCGCCATGACCCTGGAGACCAGGCCCGATTGGGCCATGGAGGATCATGTGGACAGGATGCTCTACCTCGGGTTCACCAGGGTCGAGTTGGGCGTTCAATCCCCGTTCGATGACGTCCTCCTCAGGGTGGGGAGAGCTCACACCGTGGGAGAGGTGCGCAGGGCCACCAGAGTGCTCAGGGACGCGGCTTACAAGGTGGGCTATCACCTGATGCCGGGCCTTCCAGGCAGCGATCTGGATAGGGATCTCGAGGCCCTCAGGATGATCATAGAGGACCCGTCATTCAGACCGGATGCCCTTAAGATATACCCGACGCTCGTGATAAGGGACACCCCCCTCCAAAGGATGTGGGAGAGAGGGGAGTACAGGGGCATGACCGATGAGGAGTTCGAGGAGTACCTGATGAGGGCCCTCCCCATGCTTCCCAGGTGGATGAGACTCCAGCACGTTCAGAGGGACATACCTGAGGAGTTCATAATCGCCGGACCGAGGAGGAGGAACATGAGGCAGCTTGTGGAGGAGGCCCTCATGGCGAGGGGGATCAAGATAGAGGAGATGAGGTTCAGGGAGGCTGGTAGAGTATCCAATAAGGGAATTGAGCCTGATTACGATTCCGTTAGGATGGAGATCCTCGAGTACGAGGCTGGCGGGGGTACTGAGTTCCTCCTCTCACTGGTCGATAGGAGAGACGTCCTCATGGGGATACTGAGGCTGAGGGATCCCTCCCCCCTGGCCCACAGGTGGGAGGTCGATGATAGGACGAGCCTCATAAGGGAGCTTCACGTCTACGGGCAGATGGTCCCCATAGGTGAGGCGCCCGGACCCCACGCGCAGCACAGGGGCTATGGGGCGATGCTCGTCAGGGAGGCCGAGAGGATCTCATCCGAGGAGATGGGAGCGAAGAAGGTGCTGGTGATAGCAGGGATAGGGGCTAGGGAGTACTTCAGGAGGCTGGGCTACAGGAAGTTGCCTGGATCCTTCTACATGTGGAAGGAGTTAGCCGGCTGATGCCCAGGAATCCCAGCTCTCCTCATAAATCTCCTCCACGGAGTCCATTAGATCCAAAAGATTCTCAATCGTAATTGGCGGGAATATCCTGAGATTCAACGTCCCGTAAACTCTCGAGAGGAGGGACTCAAGGTCATCCAACAGGTATTCGAGCTCCTCATCGTCGTAGCTCAGGGGGGCATCACCGCCCAGCACGATTATCGGTATGATGGCCCAGGTAAGCCCTCCAGTACCGCCTCCCAACCTGTTGGGCGCCGGGATCATGCCGTTGGACGAGTAAGGGTTGAGGACGTATACATCCGACCTAAGGCCCCTCCTCTCCATCATCTCCACTAGGGCCGCGGAGTTAACCACTATCTCATCCAGCTTCATCCTCCCTAGGATGTCGCTCAGGTAGTAGAGTGCCGGCACTATCACGACCCTAGCCCCATCCATTGGGGGGAGCATCCTCCTTATCACAGCCGCTATCTTAGCTGCTTCCTCATCGCCGATGCTCCTCAGCGGTACCTCGCTCATGAGCACGGGGATAAGTAGGAGATCCCTCGACTCCGATGACAGACCCATCCCCCTTCCGAGGAGGTGTCACTCATAAATTTTATCCGCTCATATCCCCGCAGTGGTCCACAGAATTTTCAATATTTTTCATGGGAATGACCGGCGTACCCCTAATTTCTACACCATGTCATCTCAGGCTCCGGGAGATGGGCGGCCCCACTCCCATTCCCCCGGCTTGTCTATCTGGAACCCACCCCTGGGCTCCGGTTTGGATGTCAGGCTGTAAGTGAAGGTCAGTGAGATGTCGGCCCTCATCAGGCATATGTCCCCCCTCAGCACCAACCCACTCTCAGGGTCAACGTAAAGCTTGGTTATGGTCGATACGTTCTGCATCGGATAATTTGACGTCGAGTTTGTGTAGTTAAAAGCCTTGCTCGATCCCCAGGCTGTTTTCAGCTCGGTCAGACCGTTATTCACCATCAGGACGGTCATGTTCTCGTACAGCAGGGAGGGAAGATTTATGGAGGTCACACCAACCAGTTCACGCGGAAAAGCGATCATGTGAAAGAACACCTCACCGCATTCGCCCTCCGAGGTTCCGTTCTTTGTGCATATCACGAAGTTCGGCCATGTCAGGTTCTTGATCACCACAGACTCTATTGAGCTGTTCACTGGGGAGCTCGTGTTGCCGTAGGACAGCCTGATCTCCTCCTCCCACGTTATGACGGAGCCCTCACCCACGGAGAATGTGAGCTTCCTAGCCGATGAATAGGCTTCTTCAAAGCTCCTGCCAGCCGGCTGGCCCCCCCTGAAAATTAGGAGACCCATCATCAAGGCCGCCACCAGGATGATAGGAATCAGGACCAGTAAGGACTTTCTCATCACGCATCCCTGCACCCGGCAACCCAGTAATATAAACTTTCCCGAGCGTGCCGGTGGCACCGAGCCACTCAAGTAAAAATTTATGGAGAGCCCCCATCAGAAGACGAAGCTCTCAGGCTCCAGAGATCTACCGACCACCTCCAGCCTGTCCGTTGGTATCCTCTCCCCTCCGAAGAGCTCCGCTTCCCTCTTACCCTGAACAAGAGCCGCAGCTATCCTGCCCACGGCATCCCCCTTCATTATCCCGCTGCCGCTGTCGCCAGTGGCCACGACCATGTTGGACCTCCTGAAGACGACAGGGTTGTGATCCACCGAGTTTATCATGTAGAGACCTCCCCACATGTTGTCCACCCTGGCGCCCTCGAGCTGCGGGAAGTACTTCACGACCACGGGGTATATGTTGTCATAGTAGAATGACTCCTCGGGCTCATCGTCCGTCGAGAAGGGTCTTATCTCGTCTGAGAGGGCCAGCCAGAGAGTTCCATCCCTCTTATCCGCCCTTATATAGTGCTCGGTCGGGAGTATCGTGAAGGGTAGCACCCCCTCCTCGTTGAACCCTGTTGTGTAGAGGAGAGCCCTCTGCTCCTCTGTTCTGGGCCTTATCGTGAATATCTGCCTCTTCTTGGGTTTTGATATGCAATCTATCCCTATGGGATCTAGGAGAAGGTGTGTCCATCCCCCAGCCGCAATGACAAGGTTCTTCGCCCTAAGGACACCTTTGTTAGTCTCCACTCCAGGGAACCTCACCTTCTGCCAGGCCCTAGGTTCCCTTGGGATCCCCAGCTTGACCTCTGGCTCGACTATTATGCTCTCCACCTTCGTGTTGAACTGGAAGTTTCCCCCCATCTCCTTTATCCTGTCCCTGTAGTAGTAGGCGAGCTTATCGGCATCCATGTAACCGCACTTGTAGCCGAATATCCCGTACTCAATTTCCTTAACGTTCAGCAGTTCAGCCTCCTCATCACCCGGGAACTCGTAGTTCATCTTCAGCCTCTCCTTGAGCTCCTCCCTCCTGTATATCCTGACGGCTCCCATCTTCTCGAGCATCCTAGCAACTTCAGCCACCTTCTCAAATTGATCCTTGCTTCTCAGGACCAGATAGCCGACCTTCATTATCCCCAGGTCGTAACCCTCATTCTCCTGAACATGCAGGAAGAAATCAACGGATGTACCCGCAAGCAGCCTGTTAGTGGCTGAAGTGAACAGGTTAGCCCTGAATGCTGCGGCGCTCTTAGCAGTGGCTCCCTGACCAACGTCCCCCATCCTATCCACTATCAGGACGCTCTTCCCGGGATTTTCGCGGAGGTAATGATAGGCCGTCGAGAGCCCGAATACGCCCGCACCCACGACCAGCAGATCAGCCTCCAAGATACCACCGATGTTTTGCGGCGATAAATATTAAAAATTTATCAGTGAGCGGGGGTGGGTGCGCAGGTTGGTGGTCAGGGAGAGCTTCGCTCTGCTTCCATCATACGTCCCCGCGGTAATGTATGCAATACTTGTTCCTATAGCTATTGCTTTCATATATGGAATTTACAGGGTTTTCGCGAGGTTCGAGCTCTGGAAGGCCCTGAGATCGCTGAACACCGGCTCCTTATCCAGGGGTTTCAGTCGCGTTATCACCCAGAGGAGGGTCATAGAGAAGCTCAAAGGTTTTCCACACATCTTCCTCTTCTTCGGCACCCTTCTTCTGTTCTTGGGAACCGTGACCGTCTTCCTGGAGACGGATGTGCTCAAACACTTCGGTCTCTTGATCCTCAAGGACACCTCTTATTTCCTATTCGAGCTCATCATGGACCTATCAGGCCTAATCTTCCTCATCGGAGTTCTGCTCCTCCTCCCAACGAGGGAGAGGGAGGGGAAGCTGCTGCTCCTCGGTCTGCTCTACATAGGGATCTCCGGCTTCTTGATGGAGGCCACTAGAATATCCTCCTCACCGAATGAGGCATCTATATACTCATTCATAGGAAATTCCCTGTCAGGTTTGATCGGGAGCTCATTAAGAGGATTATATGAGGCTATTTGGTGGAGTCACGCCATTTTGGCTTTCATCATGATAGCTTACCTTCCCTACAGCAATCTCCTTCACTCCCTAACCTCTCTGGTGACCTCCTCGCTTGAGGAGGATGGCGTGGAGTTCCCGAGGGAGCCCTTCCTCCTTCAGGATGTTGAGAACGTGGAGGAGCTGAGGGTGGGATTCGAGAGGCCGGAGGAGCTCCCCTGGTACGAGAAATACAGATTGGCTGCTTGCGTCAAGTGCGGGAGATGCACGGATTCCTGCCCAGCCAATCAGGTCGGCAGACCGCTCTCCCCTAGGGACGTGGTCATAGGGCTGAGGGGATCCCTGCTGGGAGCTCACTATGAGCTCAGGGATGAGACTGTTTGGTCCTGCGTGGCATGCGGCGCTTGCTCCCTCTCCTGTCCCAATTACGTCAAGCCCCTAGATTTCCTGATGGAGAGGAGGCGCAGACTTGTTTTCGATGGCAGAATAGATAAGAAGATGGGTGAGCTTGTAAACAGCCTCAGAAGGTACAGGAACTCCCTCTCAGTTCCGCAGAGAGGCAGGCTTAGCTGGCTGAGCAGCGATGAGGATCCTGATTACTACATCTGGGTGGGATGCCAGTACTCCTTCGATCCGATCGGCAAGAGGATCGTCAGCAGGCTGGTGGAGCTCCTGAGGAGCTCTGGGCTGAGGATAGCGACCTTCGGGGAGATGGAGACCTGCTGTGGGGAACCCGTGAGGAGGCTGGGTGAGGAGGGAATGTTCCAGGAGTTCGTCATGGCGAATTCGGAACTCTTCAAGGAGCTAGGGGTCAAGAAGCTGCTCGTTGTTTGTCCCCATGGACTCACGGTCTTCAGGAAGGAGTATCCAAGGATCGTGAGGGACTGGGACGTGGAGGTGGTCTCGCACGTGGAGCTCCTGGCGAGGCTTCATGGGGAGGGCAGGCTCAAGCTGAGGCAGATCGACGATCTGACTTTCCATGACCCATGCAACCTATCGAGGTACAATGGCATAGTTGAGGAGCCCAGGTCGGTGCTCAGGGGGTTGAGGGGATACAGGGAGATGAGGAGAAGCGGGAAGGACACCTTCTGCTGCGGTGCTGGGGGAGCCAACTACTGGTACCAGGGCGAGAGCTCGATGGCGAAGGAGAGGGTCAAGGAGGCCCAGGAGATCGGAGCTAAGAACGTGGTGGTTGCCTGTCCCTTCTGCTATGCCATGATCAATGATGCCATCAAGGGTATGGGAGCGGAGGACCTCAGGGTCCTAGAGATCTCTGAGCTTTTAGAATGACCTCCCTCTGTTTTTCCTTAGCCTAGGCCTAGGATTAGCACCCGTGAGGCTCATGGGATCGCGGGAGCGCGGCCGGAGAACGCGATGAGTGGGTCATGAACATGATCGTTCTCATCCGTTTAACCAAAATCATTTCAGTTAATTCAATTTTTTGTTAAAAGAATTTAAAGAATTATCGAATCTAATTAGTATTTATTTTCAGTATCCTCACAACCCCCTGCAACGCTTAAATTCTCACCGGGCGCGCAGCTGAGGTAATGCTGGATGCCAGCGATAGTCGTCGTCGGCATGCAGTTCGGTGACGAGAGCAAGGGCGCCGTCGTTGATTTCCTAGCCGGGTGGGCGGATCTCGTCGTGAGGTACAATGGGGGAAGCAACGCCGGTCACACGGTCGTGGCGGAGGGCTCGAAGTACAAGTTCCACCTGATACCCTCGGGCGCCGCCAGGGGTAAGAGGTGCGTGATAGGAGCCGGTGTCGCATTCGACCCCGAGGTATTCATGGAGGAGGTTGAGGAGCTCAGGAGGAGGGGGAAGAAGGTCGACATACTGGTGTCCCTCAAGGCCACCCTGCTGCTTCCCTACCACAGGGAGCTGGACGCCTCCCTGGCGGGCGACTCGCTGGGCACGACGAAGAGGGGGATCGGCCCCGCCTATCAGGATAAGATGGCCAGGGTCACGGGCCTGAGGGTGAAGGACCTCTTCAGTCGCGAGTTCCCTGAGAAGCTCAGGAGGGTGCTTGAGCTCAAGGAGGCGGAGCTGAGGAGGGCCAATGTCCTGAGAGGAGATATGGAGAGCTATTACGGCGATCTCCTAGCCAGGTCGAATGTTTGGAGGGAGTTCCTCGGACCCTTCGTCGGGGACGACCACATAGAGGTGAACGATGCGATAGCGAGGGGTAAGATGGTCGTATTCGAGGGGGCCCAGGGAACCCTGCTCGACGTGGACCATGGCACATATCCCTTCGTCACCTCATCGAGCACGATTGCCGGAGGGGCCTGCACGGGCGTCGGAGTGAGTCCCCTGGTCATAGATGCCGTTCTTGGGGTCTGCAAGGCCTATACTTCCAGGGTGGGGGCAGGACCCTTCCCAACGGAGCTCTTCGGTGAGGAGGCCGATCGCATAAGGGAGAGGGGAGGGGAGTACGGGACGACGACCGGCAGGCCCAGGAGGGTCGGTTGGCTCGATATCCCCATGCTGAGGTACTCAGCCCTGATAAACGGCGTGGGCTACCTGGCCATAAGGAAGCTGGATGTGCTCTCCGGCATCAGGAGGATAAAGGTAGCCGTTGCCTATGAGCTGGATGGGGAGGAGCTCAGGGTAGCCCCTCCCTACGTCGATGAGATGAGCAGGGCTAGGCCCGGCTACGTCGAACTGGAGGGCTGGGAGGACCGAGACTGGAGGGGAGTGATTGATGAGGGGTGGGAGGGATTGCCCGAGGAGATGAAGGCCTACATAAGGTTTCTGGAGAGGGAGTTGAACGTGAAGACTGTCCTAGTTGGGCTGGGCCCGGAGAGGGAGATGACCATCACCACGCCGGCTTTCGATGAGCTCATCGGCTCCCTGACCGGAGTTCGCGCGAGGGAGCCAACAGTTATATAGGGATCACGGCAGGGGATTGAAGGGTCCCGATAAGGAGCAAGCTCACCGAGAGGATTTCTTCCCTCGATTCTAGACTCATATTGGCACTTGATTTCCCATCCAAGGGAGTTAAGGAGCTTTTGGTGGCTCTCAGGGACCTAGCTGTCGGGGTGAAGGTCGGTTTCCCCATAACACTATCGATGGGGTTCGATGGCGTGGGGAAGCTCGTGAGGGAGTTCCCCGAATACTACTGGATAGCCGATTACAAACTGGCCGACATCCCTGAGGTCGTCCAGCACATAATCGGCCACTTGGAGGGGATGGGATTTGATGCGACAATATTGCACCTATTCACAGGGCACAGGAACTATGAGACCGCTATGGATCTTATAGGGGTAGCTGCCATGAGTCATCCCGAGGCCAAGCTCTTCAGGAGGGACTTCATCAGGCTGCTCGAGGAGGCCGAGCTCTTGGGAATTGAGGGAATCGTGGTTGGTGCGACCAGGCCGGAGATGATAAGGGAGGCCAGGAGGAGGCTGCCAGGTGTAAGGATATTCTCCCCCGGCGTGGGGGCCCAGGGAGCGGAGCCGGGATCCGCGATAGAGGCGGGCGCGGACCTCGAGATAGTCGGTAGGAGCATCCTCAGGAGTGAGGATCCTATCGAGGAAGCGATGAGGATCGTTGAGGCTCAGAGGGGTGTCATCCATGGACGCGCATGAGCTGGGGGTTCTCCTGCTATCCAGGGGGATGCTGAGGTTCGGCGAATTCACGCTCACATCCGGGAGGAGGAGCAGCATATACGTGGACCTCAGGCCGCTTCCCTCCTTCCCGGAGGAGTTCCTCCTCATAGCCCAGGAGATCTCAAGGAGGATCGGACAGGGGGACTTCGGTGTTTGCGGAGTGGCCGTCGGAGGGCTTCCCCTGGCTACGGCAGTCTCATTAAACTTGAGGAGACCCCTGATATATGTTAGAAGGGAGAGGAAGGAGCACGGAACCGAGGGCCTCCTCGAGGGCTTCTTGAACAGGAGGAGCTACGTCATAATAGATGACGTCGCCACCACCGGTGGCTCGATCATGCACGCGGCCAGGGTAATCAGGGAGGCGGGCGCCGATGTTAAGGAAGCCTGGGTCGTTGTTGACAGGATGCAAGGGGCCTCTGAGAGCCTGAAGGAGGAGGGAATCATCCTGAGGAGTTTAGCAACTCTACCGGAGATTGTAGAGATGCTCCTGGACTCCCTCCCGGATGGGTATAGGGAGCACGCCCTGAGGTACCTGAGGGAGGTCGGGGTATGAGCCTTAGGGGTAGGGATGTCATCTCCATATCCGATTTCAAGAGGAGCGAGTTGGAGAGACTCTTCAGGGTGGCCTCATCCAGGTTCCAGGGGGATGAGCTCAGGGGGAAGGTCATAGCGATGGCCTTCTTCGAGCCGAGCACTAGGACCAGGTTCAGCTTCGAGACGGCCACTTTAAGACTTGGGGGGAGTTATATAGGGTTTGAGGCCGCGCAATCCACCTCCCTGGCCAAAGGAGAGAGCTTTTCTGATACTATAAGGATGCTAGATGCCTACTCCGATGGAATAGTGGTGAGGCACAGCATAGAGGGGGCCGCAAAGCTGGCAGCTGAGCTCGCGGAGGTCCCCGTTATAAACGCGGGGGACGGCACGAAGAATCACCCCACCCAAGCGATGATAGACCTCTACACCATATGGAGGGAGAGGGGGGGAATAGATAACCTTACTTACGGGGTTCTCGGAGATCTCAGATACGGGAGGGCTGCCGCGAGCTTCCTCAGGGCCCTCAACCTTTACTCCCCGAGGAAGGTCTACCTTATATCCCCAGAGAGCCTCAGGCCGAGGCAGGAGCTGCTGGACTCCCTGAGGATACCTTGGGAGTTCGCCGATCTCAAGGAGGTCATCTCAGAGCTGGACGTGCTCTACGTGACCAGGGTGCAGAAGGAGAGGTTCCCGGATCCTGCTGAGTACGAGAGGGTCAAGGGCAGCTACAGGGTTGATGCATCACTGCTCAAGGAGGTCAAGGAGACCCTGATGATAATGCATCCGCTTCCCAGGGTGGATGAGATATCCATCGAGGTCGATTCAACGCCCTACGCCTACTACTTCAAGCAGGCGGCCAACGGGGTCCCTCTGAGGATGGCGCTCCTTTCGGAGGTGATACCTTGAAGGAGGAGCTTGTGGTCAGGAGGATATCCGATGGCAGCGTGATAGATCACATACCAGCCGGGAGGGCGCTCAGGGTGCTCAAGCTCCTAGGCATAACCGGGGAGAGGGAGGGGGTTGTTGCGCTCGTGATGAACGTCCCGAGCCGCAAGCTGGGAAAGAAGGACATAGTCAAGGTGGAGGGGAAGGAGCTGAGCAAGGAGGAGGTGGATAAGATATCGCTCATCGCACCCAGAGCGACCATAAACATAATCAGGAACTATGAGGTCGTCGAGAAGAGGAGAGTTGAGCTTCCTAGCAGGATAGTCGGGATACTGAGGTGCATGAACCCGAACTGCGTGACTAATGCCCCTAGGGAGGCCGTCAAGCCGACCTTCACCCTAATATCGAGAGATCCCCTCAGAATGGTCTGCGAGTACTGCGGTGAGTACCTGACGGAGGAGGAGATCGTTGAACAGCTCTCAGGCATATAGAGTGATGGAGGTAATGGAAGCTGAGGAATTGAGTGGCAAGGTTAAGAAGATAGTCTTGCGGGGGAATCTTGGCTCCTCTCCAGGTCAGTACGTCATGGTTTGGGTTCCGGGAGTTGGAGAGATCCCGATAAGCGTGGCCAGAGAGCTGGAAGAAGAGGTCTGGCTCTTGGTGGCTAAGGTGGGCAGGGTCAGCTCTGCCCTTCACTCCCTGAGGGAGGGGGACCTCCTCTGGCTGAGGGGGCCCTATGGAAGGGGATTCTCGTCAGCGGAGGGCAGGATCTCCCTGATCGGCGGGGGCTACGGCATCTCCCCACTCATATTCCTGGCCGAGAGGCTGAGAGCATCTGGGAGAGTCGAGCTGAGGTTTTACGCTGGTTTCAGGAGTGGGAGCGATGTCATCTTGGATGATCTGCTCAGTTCGATCAGCGATAGACTTATACTCGCCACCGAGGACGGCTCAAAGGGGCTTAGGGGAAGAATCACGGAGCACGTCGACTTCGACTGGCCGGACAGGATATACGCGGCCGGTCCCGAGCCTATGCTCGTCGAGGTTGTGAGGGAGTCCCTTTGGAGGGGAAAGGCGGTTGAGGTCTCCCTAGAGAGGCTGATAAGGTGTTCCATAGGGATATGCGGATCCTGCTCCCTGGATCCCCTCGGGATACTGGTCTGCAGGGACGGCCCCGTCTTCGATGGGAGAATACTAGCCGCCACCAGGGACTTCGGGAATTACTGGAGGGTTTTCGATGGAAGAAAGATCAGCCTGAGGGACTTGCATGAGGTGATAAGATGAAATGCTTCTGCGGTAAGCTGATGCTCCCCACCGGTTTTCTGGATGCCTGCATCGAGGTGGAGGGCAGCGAGATAGTCAGCATATCCAAGGTGATGAGGGGCTGCGAGCAGGTGGATCTGATACTCCCGGGCATGGTTGACCTCCACGTACACATGAGGGGGTTGAATCAGAGGCACAAGGGGGATTGGAGGTCCGAATCCTCAGCCGCTCTGAGTGGGGGTGTTACGGTCGTCGCAGACATGCCTAACAACTCGCCCAGGATAGATAGCGCTGAGACCCTCGCGATGAAGTTGGAGGAGGCAAGGAGGGAGAGCCTCGTTGATTTCTTGCTCTACACGGCCTACCCATACGTGGCCGAGGAAAGCTTCGTCATAGGCGTGAAGGTCTACCCTGAGGACATGGGGAACGACATGAGGGAGGTGTTCAGGAGAGCGGCTCAGCTGGGTAAGGAGGTAGTGGTGCACGCGGAGGACCCCATCGCCCTGATGGAGGCAGATGAGGCTCATGACCTGATGGAACATCCCATTGCCAGGCCCGAGATAGCTGAGGAGATCGCCGTGACCAGGGTGATCTCACTTGCCATGAGGTATGGGACCAGGCTGAGGATAGCCCACGCAACCCTCCCATCGACGCTGGCGGCCGTGAAGGAGGCTAGGGTGAGGGGATTCGAGGTGAGGGCCGAGGTGACCCCCCATCACCTCCTCTTCAGCTCGGAGGATGCTGAAAGACTGGGGAGTCTCTTCAAGGTGAACCCGCCGATCAGAAGACCGGAGATCAGGAGAGAGCTCCTCATGATGGTTAAAGCTGGTTACGCAGACTTCCTGGTCACGGATCACGCGCCCCATAGCCTGGAGGAGAAGTCGAGAGGCTACGATGAAATGCCCCCCGGCATCCCATGGCTCGACTCCTTCGCCCCCTTCCTGGTTCAGTGCGTCGAGGAGGGCTCGCTCCCTTTCAGGGCCCTGCTCATGTACAGCTCGGAGCCGGCCTCGCACTTGGGCCTGAGGAGGGGATCCCTCTCGCCCGGGAACCTGGCTGACTTGGTCATCCTGAGGAGGGAGAGGTGGGTCCCCAGGGCTGATGACCTCTACACCAGGGCTGGGACGAGCCCCCTGCTCGGTAGGGAGCTCAGGTGGAGGGTGGATAGGGTCATCCTGAGGGGGGAGATCGCCTTCCAGGATGGGCCCATCGTTCCGATTGGATTCGGCGAACCTGCCCTCTGAGGAGAATGAGGTGCCACCATGAGCCCTAAAAATCGATGCTAGAGCCCCGCTTGTTGTTCTGAATCCTCTTAGAAGCTAGCTAGGAGCCAAGCCCAGCAGCTCCCTGACCCTGTGTATCCTCAGAGTGTTGGTCTTGGCCCTTCCGTGTGGATGGCCGTAGGTCACGACAACGCAATCTTCCTCGGATATCAGTTCATTATCCAGGCAGTACTTCAAAGCCTTCTCGATAGCCTCCTCCGTATCTAGACCCACATCCAGTATCTCGATTCCCCATGTCAGCGTTAAGATCCTGCTAGTCCTCGGATCGCTGCTCAAGGCTATGATCCTAGCTCTAGGTCTGTGCCTGGCCACGTGCCTCGCCGTGTAGCCGGAGTAAGTGAAGCATAGGATGAGGGGACAGTTCAAGGTCTCTGAGGCCTCTACGGCGGCCCTTCCGATGAAGGAGGGCATCGTATCGACGGGGAAATCAAGCTTTATGTCAAGGGAACTCTCAGCTGCCTCGCATATCATCCTCATCCATCTCACGCTCAGAACGGGGTACTTCCCGATGGCTGTCTCCGCTGAGAGCATGACGGCATCGCTACCGTCAAGGATCGCGTTATAGACGTCAGTCACCTCGGCCCTCGTTGGAACCGGGCTGGAGACCATCGACTCCAGCATCTCCGTTGCAGTTATCACGGGCTTGGCTTGCATGTTGGCGAGCCTTATCAGCTTCTTCTGAACGGTGGGGACCTCCTGAAGCGATATTCCAACCCCTAGATCACCTCTCGCCACCATTATCCCATATGATTCCTCCAGTATCTCCTTTATTCTATCAACGGCTTCTCTTGTTTCTATTTTGGATATTATCGCTGGTGGATCATCCGTGAGGGATTCAATGAACCTACTAGCCTCCAGAACATCATCCGCAGACTTGACGAAGGATAGGGCTATGAAATCCACCTTCTTGCTCACCGATAGCCTTATCGCCTCCTTGTCCTCCTCAGTGAGCCCCCTCATATCGAAGGGCTTCGATGCGTGCACTGACCTCTTGTCCCTCACGAGCCCACCCTGAATCACCTCGCACTTCAGCAGCTCATCCTTAACCTCCCTCACCCTAAGCCTCACCCTCCCCCCGTCTATGTAGAT